>NZ_MJYF01000021.1:0-23411 GCF_001763175.1 Campylobacter sp. BCW_4332
TAATAAAGAAAGTAAAGAAAATTCTAAAATAAGTTTTGCTAATGCTTTTTTAAAACAAAATGCTAGTAAGTTAAATGAAATTCAAAATGCAAATTCACAAACTCTAGCAAGAAGTGAAGTATTAAATTCTACTAATACAACAAATACTAGCAATAACACTAATTTTAGTATAAGTAGTAAGACAAGTTCTCCTAATTATGGTATATCTAGTGAATTTAAAAACTCTATTTATACTCTAAAATATAAACAAGCAGATATAAGTAATACTTCTACTAATACAGCCTATGGTTATAGTGTAGATAAAGATGGCTATATGGGAAGTGATTTTAACAAAGCTGCAGGACTTCCTGAAGATTTTAAGATACATAAATCTACTTTGGACGAGATATATAGGTATAATACAGATTTTAATGCTCATACAGCTAATTATTTAGGAGTAAGCAGTTATTATTCTAATATAGATATGGCAAATACTATAAAACAATATTATAACAAATTTGATGAGATATTAAATCACACTTTTAACAATGCGAATAAAACAAGTTTTACCGAAGTAGATTTAAATAGTTTACCTAAGGGTGTAAGTATGTCAGTAGGAGATTTTGATTTTGCTTCACCTTTAAATTTGGAAAGTAAAACTATAACAAATTATTACAACACCCAAGAACAATACAATGAAATAGAGCAATTAGGAATATTAGGACATATCAATACAGGCTTGCAACCATTAAATTTCACTCCACAAAGTATGCAAACTCAAAATACATCAAACAAATATATTTTTAATCCTGATATGTCAGTTTATCCACAAAATGAAGATGGAAGTTATTCTAAAGAAGCTTTATTTATGAGTTTTTTAAAATCAACAGGTGCTGATGTTTTAAAAGGTGGCAATACCACAATGAATCCTATAGTTAAATCTTTCAAAGAAGCTATGGCTAAAGAAAGCTTTGATGGATCATTAGCTTCCTTAGATGACATTATGACAGGCAAAGTTGATTTTGCAAGTTTATTAAAAGGTTATGCACAAGATGGCTGGCTTGATGCAGATATATATGCAATGGAAAAAGGAGTTGCTTGGCAAAATGCAATCATAGGTTATGGTGGAGCTTTGTTTGATAATCAGTTTAATCAAGCAAAAGCTAATGGCTGGAAAGCAAGCAGTGAAAGTATCAATTCTTATGTTGGATCTATAATGGATAGATTAAATAATCTTATAGGACAAACTAGGGTTTAGAAAAAATTTTCGATTTTTTCTTGCATTATCTTAGCATCATTGATACGATTGACTTCATCTCTAAAGGCTGAAGCGTCTTTATGCCCTTTAGAATACTCGTGTAAATGCTTGCGAAATATACTTACACCTTGATCTTTGTAGTGTTTTATCATTTCATCAAAATGAGTGAGTATGATTTCTTTTTTGAGTTTTTCATCTACACTTTTACCGCTTTTGATTTCATAAAATATCCAAGGATTTCCTACGCTTGCACGCCCTATCATGAGTCCATCACATTTTGTGATTTTATAAACTTCTTTAGCGTTTTGTGCGTTAATATCGCCATTTGCAATCACAGGAATACTAACGCTTGCTTTAGCACTGGCAATGGATTCATAATCGGCTTTTCCGCTATAAAGCTGTTTTCTTGTGCGTCCGTGGATACTTATAAAATCCACCCCCAAGCTTTCGCAAATTTTAGCCATTTTTTCAGGATATTTTTCATTAAATCCTAGTCGAAATTTCACACTTGTAAGGCTTTTTTTATTGTTTTCTTTAATTACTCCAACAAGACTTTTAAAAAGCTCTAAATTTTCTAGCAAAGCACTACCAGCGCATTGTTTAACAACTTTATTTACAGGGCAACCGCAATTAAAATCAATCCCATCTACAAAATCCATTTCATTTAGCATTTGCACTGCTTTTTTTAGCACTTCTTTATCTCCACCTGCAATTTGGACTATATAAGGATTTTCTAATTCAGCTCTTTCTAGCATATGTAGAGTTTTAGAACTTTCATAAACTAAGGCATTAGAACTTATCATTTCGCTTATGGTAATATCAGCACCAAATTTTTTTACTACATTACGAAAAGGCAGATCTGAAAAACCTGCCATAGGAGCTAAAAATAAAGGTTTTTTGCTAAAATCTATCATTGTATGAGTTGGTTTAGATTGATTTTGATATTTTTTTCACGCAAGGCTAAAAAGGCCTTAAAATCATTAAATTTCTTATCATCATTGTGAATTTGCTCTCTTAACTCATCTAAAAGTCCAAATTCAGCTAAAAGATATAAATGTGCTCTTAAAGCTTCGCTTTTTTCATTTTTAATTTTGTTAAAAATTCCTAAAATAGCATCAGGATTTAAAAGTTTAGTACTTAGTTTTGCTGCGTTAAGATAGTCTTTTTCGCTTAGTATATTGTGTGAAAGTAAAACTTCGTATTCTGCTGCACTAAGTTCTAAATTTCCTTCTTTAAAACGCTTGATAAGTGTGAGAACTTCAGAAGGCTTTTTAGGGATTTTTACATTTTTAATTTGTTCATAACTAGCTTTTTCTATAAGAGTGTTAAAGGCAATTTCTTCAAATTCATCTTTGATTTCATTAAGGTTTTTAAGTTTGCTATAGGCATAATTTGCGTCGTTTTTGAGATGATTTTTTTCATTTTGCAAATATAAAACATTGTTATTTTCGAGTTTAAATTTGCTAAGGTTAAAAAATTCGTTTTTATTTAAACCATCAATAAGATCTAAAATTTCATTGATTTTATTTGAGTGTGGAATTTTTTCATGTGTTTTTATGGTTTTAAAAAGTTGTGCCACAGCTCTAAATTCTTTCGTTTGAAAAGTAGTTTTAAGATCCTTTTCAAGGAGTAAATCTTGAGTATAAGATTCAAATTTAGCTGCATCTTTAAAAAAATGCTTAAATTTTAAATAACGCAAAAATCCATAAAATGCTATGTGTAAAACGGCTAAAATCATATAAACAAATAAAGGAATAACAAGCCATATCATAATAGGTAGTTCAAAAGTATAAGTGCTGATATTTAGAGTATAGCTTCCTAGTTCTAGATGCCAAGCAAAGGCAAAAATAAGTGCTATATAAATAAAACTTGCAAGTAAGAAGAGTTTAATTTTCATGTTTTTTTCCTTGTTCTGCAATTTGACGGCAAGTGATACAATATCTTGCGTGAGGTTTGACTTTTAGTCTTTGAGAGTCGATTTCATCATCGCAAGATTCGCAAATTCCATAAGTGCCGTTTTTGATTTTATCTAAAGAATCTTCGATTTCTATAAGTTCTTCTTTGAGATTGGTACTGATAGCAAAGTCAATTTGAGAGCCTGTTTCTATGACAGAAAAATCTACACTATCGCTTGGGACGCTATTGTGAAGAGCTTCGATTTCATTTGAATTGCTTTGCAAATTTTCTAAGATGGTTTTTTTTCTTTCTTCTAAAATATTTTTGAAATTTTGTATTTCATTTTTTTTCATTTTAAAACTTTCTATTTGTGATAAGGGTGATTGTTGTTGATGCAAAATGCACGATAAATTTGTTCTAAAAGTAAGGTTTTAACAAATTGATGTGCTAAAGTAAGTTTGCTTAATGATAGTCTAAAATCCAAACTTTGATTAAATTCTTCTCTTAAACCATAAGCACCGCCTATAAAAAAACTTAATTCATTTTTATCTTGGATGAGTTTTGCAAATTCTATACTTGTAAGTTCTTTCCCTTTTTCATCAAGAGCGATACAATAGCCTTTTTTATAAGGCATAAAAGCTTCTTCATAGCTTTTTTTTGCTTCTATGGCATTTAAATTTTGAGCTAAGGCTATTTTTTTATTAAAAACATTTATTTCTTTTAAAGTGGCGTATTTAGAAATAAGTTTAGAGTATTTCTCACTCCAAGTTTTAAATTCATCACTTTTTTGAATACAAAAGATATTAACTTGCAAATTATTTTCCACTGAAAAATTTTAGCACATCGCTAAGATATTGTTTTTGTTCTCCTCTTTCAACTATGGCATCTATAAGTCCATGTTCTAACAAGAACTCTGCTTTTTGAAAGCCTTCAGGTAAATCTGCTCCTATAGTTTGTTTAATAACTCTTGCACCAGCAAAACCGACTAAAGCTTCAGGTTCAGCGATGATTAAATCTCCAAGCCAAGCAAAAGAAGCACTTACTCCGCCCATAGTAGGATCAGTTAAAATGCTAATATAAGGAAGTTTTTCTTTGCTAAGAAGTTTAAGTGCGGCGCTAGTTTTGCTCATTTGCATCAAAGAATAAGTACTTTCTTGCATTCTAGCTCCACCGCTTGCACTTACGATGACAAGAGGGGTTTTGCTTGTGATGGCTCTTTGTACAGCTCTAACGATTTTTTCTCCTTCAACAGAACCTAAAGATCCGCCCATAAAAGAAAAATCAAATACAATAAGTTGGGTTTTTAAACCATTGATTTCACATTCTCCACTAATAACAGAACTTTTTCTACCTGTTTTACTTTCACCTTCGCTAAGGCGTTTTTTATAGGATTTGCTATCAACAAATTTTAAAGGATCTATAGCCTCTAAATTTGCATCATACTCAATAAAACTGCCTTCATCGCTTAAAAGTTTAATACGTTCATCAGCTGAAATTCTCATGTGATAATTACATTTAGGGCAAACATTAAAACAAGATTCTATTTCTTTATAATACATCAAAGCATGACAACTTTGGCATTTTACCCAGTGATTTGGAGCTTCTTTAACGCTAGGTTGTTGTCTTCTTATTTTTGAAAAAATATCTGCAAAATTCATATATTCACCTAATTATTTTTTAAAAATTTTAAGATTATATCAAAAATTTTTTTGTCTTGGCTTAGGAGAAGGAAATTTTCATTTTTTTCTATATATAAATTTTGATGAATTGTTAAAGCAGCTACTGTATCAAAAATTCGTGTTTTTCCAAGAATTAATACAAAACTAAAATACGAAGCATAAGCGAGACTTAAGGCTGTTGCGCCCAAAGAGCGAAATTTTAATTGATTTTTTGTTAAAAAATCGAGAAGTTCTGGATAAAGTGAAATTTTTTCAACTATACCTATTTTAGAAAATAGATTAGGTGTTAAGGGTGAGTATTTTGGATCGGAAAGATTAGATTTAAAAGCTTGATTGTTATTAAAAGCAAAAATTTCTTGACTGACAAGATTGCAAACAAAAGCGCTTTTTGCCTGATCTTTTTCTATGAGAGCTATAGAAGTTCCATAAAATGGTATTTTAGAAACAAAATTTGAACTTCCATCCAAAGGATCAAGAATCATTTGTTTTGGGTTATCTTTCCCGATCAAGCCACTTTCTTCAGAAAAAATTTGCCCAAAACAACTAAGGTATTTTATGAAAATTTGTTCACATTTTAAGTCAAGCTCATAGCCTTGATTTTTATCATAGCCTAATTTAGAGCAAAGTTTAAGATCATTTTGTGGGATATTGTTTAGATACTTGCGTATTTGCAAATTTGCATTCAAGCAAGCATCTAAAAATTCTTTCATTAAAAGCGTGTTCCAAGATTAAATTCAAAACTATTAGTATCATCACCTTTTTTATCATTAAGAGGTTTGGCAAATACAAGCTGTAAAGGCCCAATTGGTGTAATCCATTCAATGCCTATACCTGTACTCATTCTTTTTATTTCATCTAAATTTTTACGCCCTATCATACCATAATCAAAAAACACGCTACCACGAAGTTTGATTCTATCAATCAAAGGGAAGCTAAGTTCTACGGAATTGGCAAAAGCTATGGTTCCTCCCACTTCATCTCCCCATTGGTTTTTAGGACTTACCGTTCTGCTTTCAAAACCGCGTATCGATCTAATACCACCTAAATAAATTCTCTGATTAATTGGCAAATAGCCTTCATCCCATACTTTATAAAAACTCGCTTTATAACGATAAATAAGATCATATCCTATATAGTCTTGCAAACCTTGATAAAAGTTAAATTTAGAGCTTGATGAAATAAATTCTTGATCTCCGCCAAGTCCAGCGTATTCTAAACTAGTTGAAGCAATGATACCTGATCGTGGCAGATAATAATCATCTGTATTGTTAAAGGTGATTGCTGGAGTTATAGAGCTTTTAATACTTTTGCCAAGTTCATATCCTGTTCTTAAAAGAGTTGGACTTAAGTGATAAATATCGCTTTGTTCAAGATTATAAGTTAAGCTTACATTATAGTATCTTGCAAATTGGCGTCCAACTGTTATATCAAAGCCGTAATTTTTTTCTGAATAATTATCCCATTCATAGTCATTTGAATAAAGTGTTCCACCTAGGCTATATTGACTATCAAGAACGCGTGGATTTATGAGACTAATCCTTCCTGATAAGGTATCATCGCTTTTATCTACGCTTACAGAGCTTTTTATTCCTGAACCAAAGATATTTGTATCTGATAAAGAAGCATTAAGTAAAATACCATCGCTTGATCCATAGCCAATGCCTCCAGAAATAGCTCCTGTAGAAGCTTCTTTAACATCAACAATCAAATCAATATGTGTATCATCAACTTTTTCTTCTTTGATATTTACATCGTCAAAATAAGAAGTTCTTTTTAAAGCATTTTTTGACTCGCTTAAGTCTGTTCTATTGTATAAATTACCTTCTGTTATATATAATTCTCGGCGTATGACGCGATCTACAGTGCGTGAATTTCCTGAAATAATAACATTTCTTATATAAACTTTATCGTGAGGGATTACTTTAAATACAACGGTAGCTTCTTGAGTTTGATCATTTTTTTGAATATCAGGATAGACTTCTACAAACGCATAACCTAAATCAGCACTTTGTGTTTCTATGGTTTTAACATCTTTTCTAATGTCTTCAATATTGATAGTTTTGCCAGCGCTTGATCTTAAATCTTTTACGGTTTGTGCATTTTGTTTATCATCAAATAAAGGATTTTCTATGTTTATACTTTTAATTTTATAAGGCTTTCCTTCTTTGATAAAATAAGTCAAATTTGCTTGATAAGTATCTGTGTAGGTTTTAAGATAAGGAGGAGATACTTGAACATCTAAATATCCTTTTTTCATGTACTCATCAGCAATTCTTGAACTATCATTACTAAGCTCAAAAACTTTTAATTTTCCATCATTGCGCCCCCACATCCAACCCATAAATTCTTTTTCTTTATTGACAATTGAAGGTTCTATATCAGAATATGAAAATTTCTTGGCTCCACTTAAATGAACATTATCAATAATGATATTTTCACCACGATTTACTATAAATTCAAGCTCTAATCCATCGGTATTTTCTAAAGTCTTTTTTTTGTATTCTACAATAGTATCAAAATAACTTTTTGCTTCATAATAAGCTTTAATGCGTTCAATAGCTTCTTTTATACTTCCTTCATCAAGTAGCGTACCTCTTTTAATCCCTAAAATACTTTCAACTTGTTTTCTATCATTTGAAGCTATACCTGTGATAGTAACCTTTGCTATAGTTGGTTTTTCAGTAACTATAATTTCCAAAATTCCATTGTTGTTTTCTACTGCAATATTTTCGAAATAATTTTGTTTATAAAGATTAAGAATAGCAGTGTTGATTTTTGCAGGATTTATTTCTTCTCCTATTTTAAGCCCTGTAATATTTATGGCACTTGTATTTGATAAGTGGTTTAATCCGATAAATTTAATATCCTTAATGGTTGCTGCATTGGCTATAGCAACTAAAGCACAAATACTAATAAGATGTTTTTTCATTGATTTTTTACCTAAAGCTTTATTAAAAGCTGTATAATAGCAAAAAAAATTTAACAAAAAAACTAAGGTAGAAAGTATGAAAATAGCAATTATAGGGCTTGGGCTTATGGGTGGATCTTTAGGGCTTTGTTTGAAAGAAAATAAGCTTATTTCTTGTGTTTATGGTATGGATTTAAGTAAAGAAAATGAAAAAGATGCCCTGCGATTAGGTCTTATTCATGAGCTTATAGAATTTAAAGATTTAGCTTTATGTGATATGATTTTTGTCGCAACTCCTGTTAATGCTATTATAGAAATTTTGCAAAAGTTAGTTGATTTGCCTTCTAATGTAACAATTATAGAGCTTGGAAGTACAAAAAGAAAAATTATAGAAAGTTTGCCTAAGAATTTAATCAAACAAACTCTTTTTGCTCATCCTATGACAGGAACTGAAAATTCAGGTCCAAAAGCGGCTTTTAAAGAGCTTTATAAAGATGCAGTTTGTGTTCTTTGCGATAGTGAAATAGCTGATGATTTGCATCAAAAAAGAGCAGTAGAAATTTTTTCTCATTTAGGGATGAAAATTGTTTTTATGGATAGTAAAGCCCATGATCATCATGCTGCTATTATTTCTCATTTGCCTCATGTTATAAGTTTTTCTTTGGCTAATTTTGTAATGAAAGAAGAGGATAAAAGAAATATTGTTCATTTGGCTGGAGGATCTTTTAAAGGTATGAGCAGAATTGCCAAATCATCACCACAAATGTGGGAAAGTATTTTTTTACAAAATAAAGATAACTTATTAAGTTCTATTGATTTTTTTCAACAAGAATTAGAGAGATGTAAACAAATGATACAATTAGATAAAAACGATGAATTAAGAGAATGGATGAAACAGGCTAATACTCTAAGAGAAATTTTATAAATTTGCTAGATATTTACTGAAAATATAATAGAATTTATACTAAAAACAACAAAAACATCGAAAATTTTTAAGGAAGGTTATGGCAAAAAGAAAAGGCAAAACTTATTTATCTGTTTTAATTTTAGTTTTAATAGCAATTTTGATTTTTTTTATTTCAAGATTAAGTATTTTTGAAAAAAATCCTCCTCAAATTTTAATGCCAGATGTTGTATATACTGATCTTAAAAAACCTATTTTAGTGCATGTTAAAGATGATGAAAGTTCTATCAAAAATGTACAAATTATATTGCATAAAGACGACAATACTAGTGCAATGGTTATAGCAGATGAAAAGATTTCTAATTTAAAAGATATTACCTTACAAGTTGCTTTGCCAAAATTTGGTTACAAAGAAAATGTAAAATCTTTTGTTTTGGAGGTGATAGCTAAAGATTCTAGTTTTTGGAATTTTTTTAGTGGTAATGAAGCAAGAAAACAAATTGCGGTATTAGTAGATAATACGGCTCCAAAAATCAATATCATAAGCAATTCTTACCAAATCGAGCAAGGCGGTGCTGGGGCTGTTGTTTTCAAGGCTGATGATGCTAATTTAGATAAGGTATATATAGAGACAAATAAAGGTAAAATTTTTAAAGCTACGCCTTATATAAAACAAGGGTATTATGCAGCTTTAATTGCTTGGGATGCAAGAGATGAGGAATTTCGTGCATTTGTTATCGCTACGGATAAAGCGGGAAATATTTCAAAAGAACGTATAAGGTATTATTTTGTTAATCGTAAATATCGTGTTTCAAATATCAATCTAACGGATAAATTTTTAGATGGAAAGATTGAGAATTTAGCAAATCAATACGCTCCAAAAGATAATAATTTCAATCGTTATGAAAAATTTAAGTTTGTCAATGAAACTTTAAGAAATAGTAATGAAAAACTTATCCATGAAATCACTTCAAAAGTACCTGAGGAAAAAATTGATAATTTTGATTTGAATTTATTTTTACCTCTTAAAAATGGTATGAAAGTAGCGGATTTTGCTGATCATAGGTATTATTCTTATAATGGGCAATTTGTGAGTGATTCTTATCATATGGGGCTTGATCTAGCAAGCGTAGCACAAGCTCCTATCATAAGTAATAACGCGGGCAAGGTTGTTTTTGCTGCTGAAAATGGGATTTACGGTTTAAATTTAATTGTTTATCATGGTTTTGGTGTTTATAGTCTTTACGGGCACTGTTCTTCTAAAAATGTTGATTTAGATGAAATGATTAATAAACAAAGTATTATAGGCAAAACAGGAACAAGTGGGTTAGCCTTAGGCGATCATTTGCATTTTGGAGTTTTGGTTCAAGGAGTTGAAACGCGTCCTGAACAATGGCAAGATAAAAAATGGATAGAAAATAATATTTACAATGTTTTAAATGATGGTAAAAAGATAATTTTAGGAAAAAATTAATGAAACAATTAACTTTAGCAAAAACTGTCAAAGGCGTAGGTATAGGACTTCATAAGGGTGAACCTATAGAAATTACTTTAGAGCCTTTAGAAGCAAATAGTGGTATAGTATTTTTTAGAAGCGATCTTAATGCAAGCTATAAGGCAAGTCCTGAAAATGTGATCAATACTCAAATGGCAACTGTTTTAGGAGATGATCGTGGATTTATTTCTACAATAGAGCATTTAATGAGTGCGATTAATGCTTATGGAATCGATAATGTACGCATAGTTTTAAATGCAAATGAAGCTCCTGTTATGGATGGATCAAGTATTAGTTTTTGTATGATGCTTGATGAAGCAGGGGTAAAAGAACTTGATGCGCCTAAAAAAATTATGGTAATTAAAAAGCCTATAGAAGTAAGAGATGGTAATAAATTTGTGCGTTTAACTCCTACTAAAGAACCCCGTATTAATTACACAATTAAATTTGACAATGCTGTTATAGGTGAACAAAGTTACAATTTTGAATTTAGCAAAAAAAATTATATAGAAAACATAGCAAGGGCTAGAACTTTTGGTTTTTTAAAAGATGTTCAAGCTCTTAGGAGTATGAATTTAGCACTAGGTGGAAGTTTAGAAAATACTATAGTGGTAGATGAAAATCGTATTTTAAATCCTGAGGGTTTGCGTTTCAAAGATGAGTTTGTAAGACATAAAATTTTAGATGCAATTGGAGATTTAACTTTACTTGGATATCGTGTTTTTGGAGATTATACTTCATATGCTGGGAGTCATCATTTAAATCATTTGCTTACTAAAGAAGTTTTAAAAGATAAAGATGCTTATGAAATTGTAAGCCTTGAAAAAACAACCCAAAAAGCTTATGAAAAGGTATTTGCATAAAAACCTCTCTTTTGCTTAATGCTTTATCTAAGCCTTTAATGATCGGAATTTATCAAGATGATGAACTTATAAAAACTTATAAAAGTGAAGAAAAAGCAAGCGAATTTTTACCAAAAATTTTAGATGAATTACTTAAAGAATATGATTTTACAAGTTTAATTTATGCTAATGGTCCAGGTTCTTATATGGGGATTAAAATTTCTTATGTAAGTTTGAGTACTTTAAGTATAGTAAAAAATATTCCTTTATTTGCGGTGAGTGCTTTTGAATTAAATGGCTATAAACCCATAAGTGCAAATAAAAATTTTTGTTTTGTATATAAGGAAGGTGAAATTTGTTTAGAGCAAAATATCCCAGCAGAGTTTTTTTTACCAAAAAATTTACAAGAGCTTAAACTAAATAATGATAATCTTCCCTTTTATTTTTTAGATGCAATTTAGGATGAAATTTGAAAATTTTAGTTCCCGCTACGAGTGCGAATTTAGGGCCAGGTTTTGATTGTTTAGGACTTAGTTTAAAGCTTTTTAATGAAACTCAAATTCAAAAATCAGGTGTTTTTAGCATTAGTATTGGAGGTGAGGGCAGTGATAATATTTTTCTTAAAAAAAACAATATATTTGTAAATATTTTTTATGAAATTTATGAAAAACTAAGCGGAAAAAAAGATAATTTTCGTTTTATTTTTCAAAATAACATTCCTCTTTCAAGAGGGTTAGGAAGCTCTTCAGCTGTGATTGTTGGAGCTATTGCCAGTGCTTATTATATGAGTGGATTTAAGGTAGAAAAAGAACGTATTTTAGATGAAGCTTTAATTTACGAAAACCATCCAGATAATATCGCTCCAGCTACTCTTGGTGGTTTTGTGTGTTCTTTGGTTGAAAAAAATAAAGTTTATAGCATCAAAAAAGAGATTGATAAAGATTTAGCTGCTGTGGTTGTGATCCCAAATTTGGCAATGAGCACGGAACAATCACGCCAAGCTTTGGCCAAAAATTTAAGTTTTAATGATGCGGTTTTCAACCTTTCCCATGCTTCATTTTTAACCGCTTGTTTTTTGGAGAAAAAATATGAATTTTTAAAATTTGCAAGTCAAGATAAGCTCCATGAAATCAATCGTATGAAAAACTTACCCGAGCTTTTTGAAGTGCAAAAATTTGCCTTAGAAAATAAAGCTTTAATGAGTACGCTTTCAGGTTCGGGATCGAGCTTTTTTTCTTTAGCTTTTAAAGATGATGCTTTAGCTTTGGCAAAGAAAATGCAAACAAAATTTAAAGATTTTCGTGTGCAATATTTAGAATTTGATGATAATGGCTTTGAAATTTGCTAAAAAATATAAAAAAAAGATATAATTTTGAAAAAACATATACCAATTAGAATGTGCATAGTGTGTAAAAACCGCTTTGAGCAAAATATGTTATTTAGATTTAAAGTTGTTTTAGGAGATATTGTGCCTAAAGCAGAACATCGAAGAAGCGGATATTTATGTCAAAATTGTATTGAGAAAGAAGATAAAATCTTACAAAAAGCATTTTCTAAAATATGTAAAAATTTAAATACTAAAATTACTCAGCAAGGACTTAAGGAGATATTTTTAAATGGCAAAGATTAGAATTCATGAAATCGCAAAAGAATTAGGTTATGATAGTAAGGAAATTATTGAAAAGGCAAATGAATTAGGACTTGGAATTAAAACAGCATCAAATGCTGTAGAGCCTGAGATCGCAGCAGCTATTTATGAGTATATACAAACAAGAGAAATTCCAGAAGCTTTTAAGAAAAATATCAAAACTCCTACGGCAAAAAAGCCTAAAAAAGAAAATATAAAAGAACAAGAAAAGCTAAATGAATCTGAAAAAAAAGAACCTAAAAAAGAAGAAAAGCTTAAAAAAGAAGTTAAAAAAGAAGAATTAAAAGTTGAAAAAGAAAATGCAAAAGAGGAAGAAAAACAAGAAATTATTGATACTCATAAGCCACAAAGCCTTGCTAGTGCAACTTTAGCCAAAAGACGCGGACTTGTCATTGTTAAAAAGAAAAAAGACGAAGAAGAAATTCAAGTTAAAAAAGAAGAAGTAAAAAATTCAAATGATATATCTATCAATAATGAAGAGCGCTTAAGTTTAAAAACTATGTTTTCAAATGCTGATGAGAGTTTAAAGAAAAAGAAAAAAGAAAAAAAATCTTTTGTTGCGAGTAAAAAAGAAAGTACCGAAAAAATGAATTTTTTAGATGAACATGATTTTGGTGATATTTCTTTAGATGATGAAGATGAGGTAGTGTTACCTGATTTTAGTGTAAAAGAACAAGAAAAACCACAAAATATCAATAAAAAACAACCTAATTTTATAAGACAAGCTGTTGGAAATTCTGCGGGTTTTGGGCTTGAAGGTGGAATTCAAAGAAGAAGTCGTAAAAAACCACCTAAAAAGATTGAAAAAAAGGAAGTAGAAGAAGTAAGTAGTGTTTCTATTTCTAAAGAAATTCGTGTGTATGAATTCGCTGATAAGATAGGAAAAAGCACTAGTGAAGTGATTTCAAAACTTTTCATGCTTGGAATGATGACAACAAAAAATGATTTCTTAGATGAAGATGCGATTGAAATTTTGGCTGCTGAATTTGGTATAGAGATCAATATCATTAACGAGGCTGATGAGTTTGATTATGTAAAAGACTATGAAGAAGAGACTGATGAAAAAGATTTAGTGACTAGAGCACCTGTGATTACCATCATGGGGCATGTTGATCATGGTAAAACTTCTTTGTTAGATTATATCAGAAAATCACGCGTTGCAAGTGGTGAAGCAGGGGGTATTACTCAGCACGTGGGTGCTTATATGGTAGAAAAAAATGGACGTAAAATTACTTTTATCGATACCCCAGGTCACGAAGCTTTTACTGCTATGCGTGCAAGGGGTGCAAGTATCACTGATATTGTAATCATTGTTGTGGCCGCAGATGATGGGGTAAAACCACAAACCAAAGAAGCGATAAATCATGCCAAGGCAGCAGGTGTGCCTATTATTATTGCTATTAACAAAATGGATAAAGAAGCAGCAAATCCTGATATGGTAAAAACTCAACTCGCAGAAATGGAAATCATGCCAGTAGAATGGGGCGGATCTTATGAATTTGTAGGAGTTTCGGCTAAAACAGGAATGGGGATTGAAGATTTGCTTGAGATCGTGCTTTTACAAGCTGATATTTTAGAACTTAAAGCCAATCCAAAAAGTTTTGCTAAAGCAAGCATTATAGAAAGTTCTGTGCAAAAAGGGCGTGGTGCGGTAGCTACTATCATCGTGCAAAATGGAACACTTACTGTAGGAAGTACTGTGGTTGCAGGCGAGGCTTATGGAAAAGTGCGTGCGATGAGTGATGATCAAGGTAAAGCTTTAAAAGAAATCAAACCAGGTGAATGTGGGGTTATCGTAGGGCTTAGCGAAGTAGCAGATGCAGGTGAAATTTTAATTGCAGTAAAAACCGATAAAGAAGCAAGAGAATACGCTAATAAACGCCACGAATACAACCGCCAAAAAGAACTTAGCAAATCTACTAAAGTTAGCATTGATGAGCTTGGAGCTAAGATCAAAGAAGGCAATCTAAAAGCCTTGCCTGTTATTTTAAAAGCTGATGTACAAGGATCTTTAGAGGCCTTAAAAGCAAGTTTAGAAAAACTTAGAAATGATGAGATTAAAGTGAATATCATTCATAGCGGAGTAGGTGGAATCACACAAAGTGATATAGAGCTTGCAAGTGCGAGTGAAAACTCTATCGTACTAGGTTTTAACATACGCCCAACAGGGGAAGTTAAAGAGCGTGCCAAGGATAAAGGCGTAGAAATTAAAACCTATAATGTGATTTATAATCTTTTAGATGATGTAAAAGCCTTACTTGGTGGTATGATGAGTCCGATTATTTCTGAAGAGCAATTAGGACAAGCAGAGATTAGACAAGTGATCAATGTACCAAAAATCGGACAAATCGCAGGTTGTATGGTAACTGAAGGGGTGATTAATCGTGGAGCTAAAATTCGCCTTATCCGTGATGGAGTTGTGGTTTATGAAGGAAATGTAAGCTCGCTTAAACGCTTTAAAGATGATGCTAAAGAAGTGGCAAAAGGTTATGAGTGTGGCGTAGGTATAGAAGGGTGTGATGATATGAGAGTGGGTGATTATATAGAAAGCTATAAAGAAGTAGAGGAACAAGCAAGTCTATGAACCCAAGTGAGATTAAAAAACTACGCACTGAAAGTATCTTAAAAGAGCTAATCCCTGAAGCTTTAGCAAATTTAGATGACGAAAATTTGAAAAATTTGTGTGTAGTGGATGTAGAGTGCAAAAAAGGCAGATATGATGCTTTTGTGTATCTTGATAAGATGTTTTTTAATGTTCATGAGCAAGAAAAAATTTTATCTTCTTTAAAAAAGGCAAGTAGGGCTTTGCAAAATTACTGCATGAGTGAGCAAGGGTGGTATAGATGTCCGAATTTTCACTTTAAATTTGATGATAGACTTGAGTATCAAAACCACATGGATGCACTTTTTGAAAAAATAAAAAAGGATAAAAATGAATCTTGAAGCCCTTTGCAAAGAAGCAGAACTTAGCTTTTATGATGATGAGCTAGTAAGTGAAAATGGTAAAAAAATTTATAGAATTTATGTGCAAAAAGAAGGTGGGGTAAATCTTGATGATTGTGCAAGGCTTAGTGAAATTTTATCGCCTATTTTTGATGTAGAACCACCTGTAAATGGGGAGTATTTTTTAGAAGTATCTTCACCAGGACTTGAAAGAAAACTGAGTAAGATAGAACACTTTGCTAAAAGTATAGGTGAACTTGTGAAGATCACAACCAATGAAAAAGAAAAATTCGAAGCAAAAATCATTGCTGTAGATGATGAAAATATCACTTTAGAAAATTTAGAAAATAAAGAAAAAACTACTATAAATTTTAATGATATAAAAAAAGCTAGAACCTTTGTGGAGTGGCAAGAAATCTAAATATGATTTAAAAATAGCATAATTTAAGGATTTTTGTAATGTGGAATTTAGATGAAAAAAAATTACAAGAAATGCATGATGGCTTTTTAAATTTTCAAGAAGTATGGACTTTAGAAAAAGTTAAAAATATGACTCTTGAAGAATATACTAACATTAAAAAAGATAATCCAAATAGAGATGATTTTACTTTTTGGATAGAAAGCAAATTGGACAATCTAGGAAGTATTTGGGGTGGCTCAGCTTTTAAATTTGGTATATATAAAAGAAATGATGAAAGTCAGAAAGAATCTTCTAATGGTAGATTATATAGTCAAAATTATGCTTGGATTGCTAAATATGGCAATAATGAAAATGAAGCATTTAATAATATAAAAGAAAAAATCATACAAATAATACAAGCAAGTCAAGATAATAACTTAGAAGCTATAGAAAAAATAGATTTTGGGGATGCAATTAAATGGAAAATAGCTTTTCATTATCAAGATGTAGAAAATATAAAAATAATTAATATTTTTTCAAAAAATGTTTTAGATTTAGTATCTTTGAATGAATTTAAAGAAAAATTAAAAATATATCAAATACATAAAAAATTATTAGAGAATAAAAATTTATCATTAGTTAAAATGATAGAAAATATAGCTATTCCTTTATGGAATAAATATGGCATGGATAGTCAAAATTATATAGATAAAATGAAAAATTTATTTAGTGAATATTTAAATAAAAAGAAATTAGATAAAAATACTATAAATAAATATATTCAAGTTATAGAAAATATATCAAAAGAATTTTTAAAAGAAAATCTATATAGTTGTGATTTATTTAGTTTTGATCAAAATATAAATAAATTAAATAAAAATGAAGAATTTAAGTTAAAAAACAGCAATGGATACAATATGTATTCTAGTGCATTGAATTGTTATAGAGTTTTTTTGATTGATTATTATGAACAAGATATTTTTATAACTGAAAGAGTGCAATCCGAGGAATCAAATATGAAAATTATACCCTTAAATCAAATTCTTTATGGACCTCCGGGTACAGGAAAAACTTATCATACTATAGATAAAGCTTTGGAAATTTTGGGCGAAAATTTAGAAAGTAGAGATGACAAAAAAGCAAAATTTGATGAGTATGTAAGAAAGGGACAAATAGTATTTACTACTTTCCATCAAAGCTATGGATATGAAGAATTTGTAGAAGGTATAAAGCCTCGCATAGATAGTGAAGAAAATTCTAAAGAAATAAAATATGAAATAAAATATGGAATTTTTAAAGAGCTTTGTCAAAAAGCTTTAGAAAATTATAAAGCATCTTTATTAACGCAAGAAGAATTTGCAAAGAATGAAGATTTAGAAAATAAAATAGAAATTTTTTTAGATGAATTAGTAGATCAACAAAAATTTATAGAAAAAACTCAAAGTGGTGGATTTAGATTAGAAGAATATAATGAAAAATATAGAATTATTACAGATGATACTAATGCAAATTTATATTTAAATTTAGAAATCTTTAAAACGCTTTTGGAAAATAAAGATAAGATTATAAACGGAAGAAGCATTAGGCAAATTTTAAATAATAAACATAGAAGACAAATTGATAGTTACTATTTTCAATTAGTTAAATTGTTTAAAGAACGAGAACAAAATTATAAAATAGATAATAATTCTAGTAAAAAGCCAGATTTAAAATTTTACATAATCATCATAGATGAGATTAATCGTGGTAATGTGAGTAAGATTTTTGGTGAGCTTATCACCTTGATAGAACCTAGTAAAAGGATAGGTGAAAAAGAAGAGTTAAAAGTGACTTTGCCTTATAGCGGTGAAAAATTTGGAGTGCCTAAAAATGTTTATATCATAGGCACTATGAATACAGCCGATAGAAGCATAACTTCTCTTGATACAGCTTTGCGAAGAAGATTTGAATTTGTAGAGATGATGCCTGATGTGAGCAAATTATCTATGGATTGCGAAGGTATTAATTTACAAGAATTATTAAAAGCTATAAACACTCGTATAGAATATTTACTAGATAGAGAAAAAACCATAGGTCATGCATTTTTTATAGGTGTTGAAAATTTAAATGATTTAAAAAGTATTTTTCAAAACAAAATTATCCCGCTTTTGCAAGAGTATTTTTATAATGATTATGCTTTGATTAATGCGGTTTTAAATGATAATGGTATGATTTTTGAAGATAAAAAAGATGATAAATATCTTCAAAAAATAAAAAATCTAGATAGTATTAATAGCGAGAGAAGTATTTATAATATTGCTTCATTTGATGATAAAATTTGGGATAAAATAGAAATATATCAAGCAATTTATAATGATGAAATAGCAAATAAATTAAAAAACGAAAATGAATAGCACTTTTTCTATCATTGAACACCAAGCTTTTTCTAAAGAAGATTTAAAAGAAATTTTCAAAGAAAAAGCTGAAAGATTTTATAAAGAATTAGAAGACTTTGCAAAAAACAATGAAAGTCTTTTAGGCTTTAAAAATAAAAACGCCCTAAAAGCTAAAAATTATGTCGGCATTATACAGACTAAAAGTGGGGTTTTGGAGATCTTGCCAAAATGCACGAATTTAGATAGCTATAAAAAAGAAGATAGCTCTTCAAATCACGATAAAGAAAAACTAAAAAGATACTATGAATTAGACAATATTTCTAAAAATAATGATTTTTATGAAAAAGATTTTAAATTTAATCCCAAAAATCTTTTGATAAATATGCTAAAAACCTTAAAAAACTCCCCCTTTAAAAAATCGCAAATTTCATCTTTGCAAAGTTCTAAAATTCCTTTATTTGAAGTGTTTATCACTATGTTTTTAGATGAATTTGATAGCGTATATAAAAAAGGCTTGATGAGATCTTATCTAAGTTGCGAAGAAAATAGGGCTTTTTTAAAGGGAAAATTATTATTTAACGAGTATATCAAGCGAAATTTGATACACAAAGAAAGATTTTTTACAAGCAATGATGAATTTGTTTTAGATATAGCACCCAATCGTTTGATAAAATCAACGCTAAATTTTTTAAAATCCAAAACAAGTTTGAATAAATTTAGACTTATAAAAGCTATGCAAATGCTTGATGAGGTAGAATTTTCTAAAAATTATGAAAAAGATTTTAGTTATAAAATTTCAAGACATTTTGATTATTATGAAAACTTGCTTTTGTGGTGTAAAATTTTCTTAAAAAATGAAAGTTTTATGCCTTATCATGGTAAAAATGAAGCTTTTGCTTTGCTTTTTCCTATGGAGAAAATTTTTGAAGATTATGTAGCTTATATGCTAAAAAAAGTAAATCCAACTCAAGATATTAAAGTTCAAAACAATGGAAAGTATTTAATCTCAAAAAATGATGAAAATTGTTTCATGTTAAAGCCTGATTTATATATAGAAAATAAAACGATCTTAGATACCAAATGGAAAATTCCAAATGATAGTGAAGATGAGAAAAAACAGGGTATAGAACAAAGCGATTTGTATCAAATGTTTGCTTATGCTTGCAAATTTAAAATTTATGATATTAAACTTGTGTATCCTTTATGTGAAAAAACTCAAGATTTACAAAGAAAAATCGCAGAAAAATTTTTTGTTTTTAAGGCAAGCGAACATTTGTATTTTAAAGAACAAGGGCAAAAAGATATAAAAGTGCAAGTGTTATTCGCACCTTTACCTTTTTAAAAATTTTCCTATCAAATGCACTAAAAAACCAAAACAAGCTACAGCTATGATGCAAGCACCGCTTGAGAGATTAAGATAATAGCTAAGTATAAGTCCTAAAATACAAAAAATCATACTTAAAAAACTTGCCAAAATCATGATAAAGCCAAGTCTTTTAGTGAAATTTTCAGCAATAAAGCTTGGGATACTAAGTAAAGCCATAACCAAAATAAGCCCTACAAGGCGTATAGAAATAACTATACAAAAAGCCATAAGGGCGATTAAAAGATAATGAAAAAAACTTGTATTGATACCACGAACTTTTGCAAATTCCGCATCAAAGCTTAATGCTTCAAATTGTCTATAAAATAAAAAGATCAAAAGTACCACCACGCTATCAACCAAAGCCATAAGCCATAAATCTTGCGTTCCTACAGCTAAAATACTTCCAAAAAGATAAGCCATTAAATCTGTGTTATAACTAGGGCTTAAATCGATTAAAATAATCCCAACAGCCATTCCAAAAGCCCAGATTACAGCGATAATACTATCGCTTCTGTGTTCATAGTGTTTAGCTAAAAAAGCTACTAAAAAAGCCAAAAATAAAGTAAATATTCCCGTGCTTAATAAAATAGGTAAAGAGAAATAAAAAGCTATACCTATACCACCAAAAGCCCCATGTGTTATACCTCCAGCCATAGAAAAAAGGCGATTTATCATCACCAAAGTACCTATGATCCCACAAGCTATACTGACTAAAATCGCTCCTAGTAAAGCGTTTTGAAAAAAGGTGAAATTTAAAATTTCAAGCATTATTTTCCTTTGAAAATTTTAAACAAAAATTTTCTTTTTTAAATTCTGTTTTTTTCAAATTTCTTCTTGTAAATTCTTGTTCGCATAGTTTTTTACTATCGCAATTTTCTTCATCGCAAAAACAAGTATTTAAACTCATTTCTACATCACAAAAATGAGAGTGGTTTTCGTATAAGTGTTTTAAAAATAAACTTTTTTCTTTTTCTTTAGTGTTGGTATGCAAGAAAAGTTCTTTGTTTAAATGTGCAATTTTATTGCTATAAGCTAATACAAGGTTGATATCGTGACAAATGAGTAAAATTCCCATACCTTTTTGGTGCAAGGAGCTTAGAAGTTTAAAAATTTGTATAGCAGATTTGTTATCAACGCTTGCGGTAGGTTCATCTAAAATAAGCATCTTACATTCACTAGCTAAGGCTCTTGCGATAAAAACACGTTGTCTTTGTCCCCCGCTTAGAGAATCAATTGTTTTGTTCCAAAATTTTTCCATTCCTACGCTTCTTAAAGCTTGCATAGCTTTTTCTTTATCTTTTTTCCCATAAAAACCAAAAATTTTTTTACTTACAAGTCCCATAAGAACGATTTCAAGTACTCTTGGACAAAAATTAGGATTGGCTAGAGTGTGTTGAGGAACATAGCCTATTTCTTTTCTTTGAAGAGCTTTGAAATGGATTTTATTTTTGGATTTTAAAAGTCCTAAGATAAGTTTTACGAGTGTTGATTTTCCTGCACCATTTGGACCTATGATAGAGAGAAAGTCTTTATTGTCGTAGCTAAGATTGATGTTTTTTAAGATGATTTCATTATCATAAGCGTAGTTTAGATTAGAAATTTCAAAAAAAAGCATCAAAAAGCCTGATTATAAATTATGAGAAAAGGCATCAGCAGTTTTTAAAAGCTCGTTTTCCCAATCATAAGATAAATGATCTATTTTGTAAATTTTTGCATCACATTCTTTAGCAAGTGTTTTTGCCGCATTTTCAGGGAAACCATTTTGAACAAAAATGACTTTTAAATTTTTATCTTTCATTAGAGTGATAAGTTTTTGCAAATCTTTGCTTTTTGGTTCTTTGCCTAAAATTTCTACAGGAATTTGCGTAAGATTATAGCGTTTTGCAAAATATGTCCAAGAAGGATGATAAACTACAAATTCTCTATTTTTTAATTTTTCTAATTTTGAGGCAATTTGTAAATTTAAACTATCTAATTCTGCTAAAAATTTATCTAAATTTTGTTTATATAAATTTTTATTTTGTGGATATTTTTGAATTAAGGTGTCATAAATATTTAAAGCCATAGTTTGGACTAAAATAGGATCTAGCCAAGTATGAGGATCAAAATACTCATGTTCGTGGTGTTCATGCTCATGAGAGTGTTCGTGTGTATCATGAGTTTGAATCAAAGCTATGTTTTTTTGCATATTTACAACTTGAAGTTTTGGAAAATTTTGTTTAAATTTATCCGTAAAAACTTTTTCAAATTCTAAGCCTATGGTGAAATAAATATCACTTTTTTCAAGTTTTTTCATAGTGCTTGGTTTAAATTCAAAATTATGCTCATTGCTATTTGGAGGTAAGATAACATTGACATCTAGAGTATTTGCGGCTATTTTTTTAACAAAAAATGCTTGAGGTGCTATACTGACACTAACTAAATTGCTGTTATTATTTTGATCTTGTTCGAAGTTTTTAGCTTGCGTGAAAGTATAAAATATCCCTAAAGATAAGATAAATAATATAATTTTTTTCAAAATATTTCCTTTGATATAAATTTTTTTAAATTATAACGATATTAAGCTTAATACATAGAATTTTCGAAGCGATATTTATTTAAATAAAAATAATAAATATAAATTAATTTAATATTAATTAAATTAATTTTTTATAACTTTTAAATTTAAGTAAAAATTTAAATTTTTTAATTTATAATTCTAAAACTTTATGTAGATATCCCTATAAAATAATATTAGAAAGGAGCGCTTAAATTATGAAAAGCGTAAAATTGAAGGTTTCACTGATTGCAAATTTAATCGCAGTAGTGTGTTTGATAATTTTAGGTGTTGTAACATTTATATTTGTAAAGCAAGCAATTTTTCATGAAGTTGTGAATGCTGAAATAAATTATGTTAAAACGGCTAAAAATTCTATAGAGTCTTTTAAGGCAAGAAATTCTTTAGCTCTTGAAAGTTTAGCTAAAAGTATTTTAAAGCATCCTGTAGAACAGTTAGATAGTCAAGATGCTTTAATGCATTATGTTGGAAAAGATTTAAAGAATTTTAGAGATGCTGGAAGATTCTTAGCAGTTTATATTGCTCAACCAAATGGTGAACTTGTTGTAACCGATCCAGACTCTGATGCTAAAAATTTAGATTTTGGAACTTATGGAAAAGCTGATAATTATGATGCTAGAACAAGAGAGTATTATATAGAAGCAGTTAAAACAAATAAACTTTATATTACCCCATCTTATATTGATGTAACTACAAATTTACCTTGCTTTACATATTCTATTCCGCTTTATAAAGATGGTAAATTTATAGGAGTTTTGGCCGTAGATGTTCTTGCGGCAGATTTGCAAGCCGAATTTGAAAATTTACCAGGTAGAACTTTTGTATTTGATGAAGAAAATAAAGTATTTGTTTCTACAGACAAAGCTCTTTTACAACAAGGTTATGATATTAGTACAATTGCAAATCTTGCAAAAACCAAGAAAGATTTTGAACCTTTTGAGTATACTAGACCAAAAGATAATAGTGAAAGATTTGCTGTGTGTGCAAAAGTTTCTGGAATTTATACTGCTTGCGTTGGAGAACCAGTAGAACAAATAGAAGCTCCAGTTTATAAAATTGCATTTATACAAACTGCGATTGTTATTTTTACAAGTATTATTAGCGTCATCCTCCTTTATTTCATCGTATCAAAATACCTCTCTCCACTTGCAGCTATCCAAA
>NZ_MJYF01000022.1:0-1762 GCF_001763175.1 Campylobacter sp. BCW_4332
TAGGCTATAATTCTACTTTCACAAAAATCTTCATCCTAGATAAAGAAAAGCTCAATGATACCTATCTTGATGCTAGAAAAAGGCTTTATAAATCTATCAATACTTTAAAAGAAAAAAGAAATGAAAAAATAAAAGATATCCAAGACTATTTAAATAAAGAAATTTCCTTACAAGATAATCTAAATAATCAAAGCTTTAATACTAAGGAAAATGATGTTAATTTAATTTTAAACGAAGTATTTAACATAGAGCAATTTTATGATAAAAATACCAATACCATAGTATTAAAGACAAATAATATAAAAATCATATTCTTAGATAAAGTAAATTTACAAGATTTGCAAGATAATTCTAACAATACTTCTTTCATCTCTATGTCAAATTTGATCCATATTTATGATAATCATTGTGATATTTTTGCAAAAGATAGAAGTGTTTTGGATATAAAGGACATAGAAGAAAAATATCAAATAGATTTTAAAAGTTTAGATATAAAAATCTTTTTAAACTCCACCCTCCTTACAGGATCAAATGAACTTCCTAATAATCCTTTTTACTTTGGAGAATTAGATCAAGATAATACTATAAAACAAGATACACCTAGTTATTATTTTTCTCCTAAAGATGAAAGCAGTGGCAAAGGAAGACTTAGCATCTTTTATAAAAATGATGAACTTTGTTTGCTTAATTATTCTATTATAGAAAATTCTTTAAATATTAAATTAGAATGTTTAAGCAAACAAAGCTTAGAGTATAAAGACTTAATTTCAAACACTTTAAAAGAACAAAAAACCACACAAGTAGATAAAAAACAAGCTATAGCTAAACTTCATGCTCTTTTAGAAAATCAAAACCTAGAATGTATCCATGGAGGTAAAGTCATACTTAAATCAAACAAAGGAAAAACTTTTAAAGACAATAACATTCCTATAATACTAGAAAGTGATTTATTAAACTCTAGTATAGTAGCTTGTCCTAATACTATAGCAGGTGTAAGTGTTCCTTGTACTAAAGTTGTTAATGTAAAAGGATCCTTATCTCAAAAGAAAGTCAATAATGAATTTGCAATCTTACAAGAACTCATCTCAGCTTGTAAAACAGATAAAGGCTTTGCTTTAAAAGTAAGCTTTACTCCTACTAAGTTTAAATTTGATCACAGCTTTGATCCTAAAGAGGGCTTAGGAGAACAAAGTAAAAATCAAATAGAGTTAAAAGAGCCTATAATAAGACTTCATTATAAAAGTGATAGATTTCAAAAAGATAATTTACCTATCTATAATCTTTTAATCAATAATGAAAAAAAAGAACAAGATAAGGCTTTAAATGAATTTAATATAGATTTAAAAGATTTAAAAGATATAGAGGATATAAATATTCTTAATCAATTCAAACAAGACTTTAGTAAAGATTATGAATTTAAAGAATTAAATCTTAGCTTTGATACTAATTTAATCAAACTTTATTTTATTATCCCAAAAAACATTGCTAAAGTTTATAAAAGTGCTTATAAGGAATTTGAAAATAAAGATTTAGGAGTAGGGTATTTTACACAGCTACATGAGTATGATAAAATCATCAAAAATGCTTTAGAAGATAATAAAGAATTAAACGAATATCATTTTAGTTTTTTAGCTCCTGCAAAAATGCAAAATTTAAAACTTCAAATCGCACAAGGACTAGATGAAATCTTAGAAGATGAAGATAGAAAACAAGAGTTTTATGTTTGTAAATTTGTGGTGGTAAATGGGGTTAGTGAAAACAA
>NZ_MJYF01000023.1:0-2503 GCF_001763175.1 Campylobacter sp. BCW_4332
TATAAAATAAAATTTAAATTGAAATTTTATAATTATATAATAATCAGTATTTAATTATACTTTAAGTTCAAATATTTTATTATTCCGCTATTTTATTTTTATATTTTATATTATTATTAAAAAATAAATAATATGAAATTAATTTCAAAATAAATCATTTTAAATAAGGAAGGAGAAAAATATTTGAGTAAAAATATTATTTTAAGTAAGGTGTCTACGGGGGGGGGTTAAAGAACCCTGTTTGAATTCTAAAAAGATAGTTTTATCTTTAGCTACTATTTCTTTTTTGGCAAGTTATGCTAATGCCACACTTACTCCTGAAATAAAAACTTATGATGAAGTTAATAAAAATACTAAAGCTAGATCAGCAAGTGTTTATACTCCTGAAGCTAGAATTGATACAACTGTAAGTGGCTCAATAAGCAATCAAATCAACATTACCGATCAGGGACCACATACCATAATAATTCAATCAGGTGGAACTCTAGGCAGTACAGGTAATAACGATAGAATCATCTATGCTCATGCTAGTGGTAGCAATACTCTCACTCTTGCAAATCTTACCAATAATGGAACCATCAATGGCAAGATAGCTGTAGAACATGATAACGATTTTACAGGAACTATTGCTGTCAACACCTTTGAAAATACAGGTCAAATTAATGAACAAATTTACATGGGAATTTGGGGAGGTAACTCAGGAACCCTTAGCATAGATAAATTTAACAATAGTGGAACCATTCAATCTCCTAGCGATTTAGGTGTTTATTTTGAAGGAGGACATACCAGCATAAAAACCTTTAATAACAGTGGTTTTATTAGCGGAAGTCAAGGTGTAGGTCTATCTGAAGGAACTATAATAAGTTTTAGTAATAGTGGCAGCATAAATGGTTCTTCCAATGGAGTAAATGTAAGTTGGGCTACCATAGAAAACCTAAATAATTTAGGAACTATCAATGGTAGCTCTTCTGGTGTATTTGTAGCAGGTGGCAACATAAAAACTCTTGTAAATTCAGGAGTTATAATATCTAGTGGTAATCATAGTGATCATGCTGGTATAAAACTCGAAAGTGGCGGTGCCATAGAAAACATCATCAACACAGGAACTATACAATCAAATTATACTGGTATAGTTGTAACTTATGGTAAATTTGGAACACTTACCATAAAAGATGGAGGTGTAGTTTATGGCAAATACATAGGAATAGGAGTGGGTCAATGGCAAAGTTTAGGTGATTTATACATAGATGGAACAAGCTCAAAAAAAGATGGCACAGTGAGCGGAATTTATAGCGATAATTATGGAATTTCCTTAGAAACTGGATCAAGTGCTCAAAAAATAGAACTTAAAAACGGTGGTATTATAAAAGGTAAGGTTCATGGTATAAGATTGATAAACTCGGCCTCTTTAAGCGGAGAAATGATTTTATCTGGAAAAGGTTCTAGAGTAGAAGGTGGAAGTGGTGCTGGTATATCTAATTCAAATGGAAAAATAACAGGCTCTATAACCATAAAAGATGGAGCAACCGTCACGGCTACTTCGAATCAAGCCATATCTAACTCTGGCTCAGGAAGTATAACAGGTGGTATTACTGTTAGTGGGGAAAACACTAAACTTGAAGGAAATATAATCAATACAGGTAATGCTTCTATAGGTAGTGATATCAAGATAGAAGGTGGAGCTAAGGTAGAAGGTGGTCTTGTTAATCAAGGTAATGGAAGTATCTCAGGAAGTGTTCAAGTAAGTGGTGGTAGTAGTATTGATTCCATTACCAATACGGGTAATGGAGCTATTTCTGGTTCAATTACTGTAGATAAAGATAGCAAACTTGATTCCATCACTAACACCTCTACTTCTGATACAGGTATTTCAGGTTCCATCACTAACAATAGTGATAATAAACTTGAAATTTCTAACTCAGGTAATATCGGTGGTAAGATTGAAAGCACAGGTAGTGCTGATATGGTAATTAGCAATAGCAATGGAGGAACTATTAGTGGAGGTATTAGTTCTTCAGGAAGTGGAAACACTAGTATTTCCAATTCACAAGGCTCAACCATAAATAACGGCATCACTGTTTCAGGATCAGCACAAGTTGAAATCTCCAACCAAGGCTCAGTAGGTAAAGATGATCATGGTAATACAGTAACTAACAATGGTAGTGGTAGTGTTGGAATCAAAGATTGGCTTGTTACTACAGATAAAGATACAGGTAAATTAGACACTATAATTGTAGGTGGAAATGGAAATGTAAGTGCTGATAAAATCACTATAGATGAGGGTAATCTCGATCTAGGACAACTTGATAATATAAACAATATCATCTCAGGGGTAAAACCAGATAATATTGGCAATATAGGAACTAATGGTAGTGGAGAAATTGATTTTATCTATGATCCTTCAACAGGAAAAATTCATAAAAGGTTTAATCTTAATGCTTCCATATCAGGTGCAACCTTTAGATCTTTAATCTCTACTACTTCAAGAAGATCTACCTTTATA
>NZ_MJYF01000024.1:0-148970 GCF_001763175.1 Campylobacter sp. BCW_4332
AAATAATATTTTTACTCAAATATTTTTCTCCTTCCTTATTTAAAATGATTTATTTTGAAATTAATTTCATATTATTTATTTTTTAATAATAATATAAAATATAAAAATAAAATAGCGGAATAATAAAATATTTGAACTTAAAGTATAATTAAATACTGATTATTATATAATTATAAAATTTCAATTTAAATTTTATTTTATAAAAAAATTTATTTAATGAGAGTAAATTTAATTAAATATTAAAATTATTTGTGAGATATTTTTAATTAATTTATATTAATTAAAGCTAGCCTGTAAATTCAGTAGCTTCGTAGCCTATAGGTTTATCTACAAAACAAGATTTTTCTTTTAAAAATACAACTTCTATAGTTCCAACAGGCCCATTTCTATTTTTTCCAACAATAATTTCAGCATTTTCTTGCATAGGATTTGGTATAAAAAGCCTTTGATAAGCTTTGCCTTCAGCTTTAGCTTTATTCTCTCTTTCTTTTTCTTCTTGCTCTCTATAAACCTCATCGCGATATACAAACAAAATAGCATCCGCATCTTGCTCTATAGCTCCACTTTCTCGCAAATCACTCATCAAAGGACGCTTATTTGCTCTTTGCTCTAAGCCACGATTAAGTTGTGAAAGTGCGATAATAGGCATATCAAGCTCCCTAGCCAAAAGCTTAAGTCCTCTTGAAATTTCACTCACTTGCAAATGCCTATCATTAAAATTTGAATTACTCATCATAAGCCCTATATAGTCAATCACACAAAGTCCTATACTTTCATCTTGAGATTTTAAACGCCTTAAAATAGCTCTTACATCAGCAATAGTTGCATAACCACTGTCATAAATATATAATTTCTTTTGACTATAATCATTACAAGCATCTCCTAAACGCTCCCATTCATCATCGTTTAAATCTGCGGTTAAAATTCTTTGTAAAGGGATAGAAGTTTTTGAAGAAAGCATTCTTTGCATGATTTGAGTTGCGGGCATTTCAAGAGAAAACAAAGCCACACCTTTATTTTGTCTTAAAACTTTATCAATGAAATTTAAACAAAGGGTTGTTTTTCCCATACCTGGGCGTGCAGCGATTATTATAAGCTCACCTCCTTTAAAACCTTTTGTCATTTTATTTAAACCCTCAAAACCTGTATCAAGCCCTATGATATTTTTATTTTCTAAAGTTTTTTGCTTTTTAAATTCTTCAAAAAGTTCTGATATTACTATATTAACATCTTTAATATCTCTAAAATTTACACGATTTGTAATGCTAAAAATTTCTTTACCAATTTCATCTGCGATTTCACTTACGGCACGATTTTCATTAATACGAGCTGGTAAAAGATGTGCAAAACTCAAAAGTTGTCTTTTGATGGACTTTTCGCGAAGTTCATTTACATAAGCAGGCAAATCTATCATAGAAGGAGTGGCAAGAATTTCTGCTAAAATCTCTTCATCTATTTTTTTATGTTTTTTTAAAAAACTTATAGAAATGGGCTCTTTGTTGTTGCTACAAGCTATAATTGCTTTAAAAATATCTTCATGAGCTTTAAGACTAAAATCTTTCGGACTAATATCGCCTGCTATACTAGCGTAAGCTTCTTCACTCATGATGCAACTGCTTAAAATAGCTCGCTCTAAATCCAAGTCATAATACTCTTGTTGCACTAAATTTCCTTATAAATATAAATAGTTTTAAAAATTTTATCTAAAAAAACTTAAAATTATAAACTTTAATTTTTTATAAATATTTAAAGTAATGTTAGTTACAATTATAATCACAACATTTATTTTATTAGGAGAACACTTGAAAAAACATTTATTTTCATGTATTTTAGCTTCCATTTTAGCCCAGTCAGCTATGGCTGTAGATTTTCAAGAAGGTTTTAGTGGAAATTTAAGCATAGGTGTAGGTGCAAGAGATATTAAAAGCAATATTTCAACTTTAGCGGATAGTGATTACTTAGGTGGTTATGATGCTGATAATTCGGACTCTTCTTTTATTCCTTTTATCGGTGTAGAACTTTACTATGGTAACCTTATAGACAATGATAGAGTTTTTATCAAAAACTACAATGGAAGAGATATCAGCGGTATAGCTTTAGGTTATGAAAAAGCCTATTTAGAGCGTTTTAGCACTTCTTTTTCTGTAATTTCTTCTTTAAGAGAAAAAGCTTATGCAAATCCTTATCAAATAGGCAATAGAGAAGAAACTGATGTTGATAGATATGGTTTTAAAATCTCTCAACTTTACGAAAGTGATTTAGGAAAATTTACAGCTTCATATTTATTTAGCAAAAACAAATATGATAAAGACGCAGTTGAGTACAACTCTTTAAAAAGAGAGGGGTATTATCACGAGTTTGAATTAAATTACAATTATAGTTTGTTAAATTTAGGACTAAGCTATGATTATAATGATGCAGATGGAAAAGCTCAAAGTTACTCAAGATATGGTTTAAGCATGGGAGCAAATTTAGCTTTTGCTAATGACTATATCTTCACCCCAAATTTAAGTCTTAACAAATATGAAGCAGTAGGAACAGATCCTATCTTCCACAAAAAACAAGACGGTAATATAGTTAAGCTTAATCTAAAAGTTGTTAAAAATCAATTTTTGGGCTATAACGGACTTTATGGTTTTGCAAATTATGGTATAGAAAAAAGAAATAGCGATATAGGATTTTATGATGAAACCTATCAAGTTGTTTTAACTGGAATAGGATATAAATTCTAAAAAATTATAAAAAAAGCTCCTTTGATAAAATTTAAAAAAGATCTATCCACTATAAAGATAGATCTTTAAAAATCCTTTTAAGAAAAATCCAAGCTAAAATCAAAACATAAAATTCAGCAAAAAATGGACTTAACCATACTCCATTTAAACCTATAAAATAAGATAAAAGCAAAAGAAAAAATAAAGGCATGAATAAATTTTGCGTTAAACTTAAAACCAAAGAAAAACTTGCCTTATTAAAAGCTGTCAAAAAAGAACCGCTTAGGACATTAAACCATGCAAAAAGATAATTAAAAGCAAAAAGCATCAAAGCTGTATAAGCAAAAGTTTTAAATTCTTGATCATTTTCTTTTGCAAAAAGTGCTATCAAATTTTCTCCAAATATCAATATAAATACTATAGAAAATAAAGATAAAATTCCCCCTGCAAAAAATACCACTTTTATAATAGCTTTAATCCTTGAAAAATCTTTTTTAGCATAGTTGTAACTAAGTGCAGGTTGCATCGCATCTCCCATAGCAATAATAAGCATTATAATAAAACTATCAATATATAAAACTATAGAAAAAGCTGCCACGGCTTGAGTGGTAGAAATTTTTAACAAAACAAAATTTGCAAAAATACTATATAAAGAACCCGAAACATTGCCAAAAAACTCGCTACTTCCATTATAAAGAATATTTTTTAAAATTCTCAAATTTATATATAAACTTGAGAATTTAAGCTCTAAATTTTGAAATAAAAAAGGAAAAATTCCAAAAATACCACCTAAAACAAGTCCCAAACAAGTTGCAAGGGCTACCGAAAACAAGCCCCAACCAAATACAACTATAAAAAGATAATCAAATACAATATTACTTAAAGCTATGATTATGTTCATAATCATACTATAGGTTGTTTTTCCACAAATTCTTAAATAATTATCCAAGGCAAAAGAAAGCATAGTAAAAGGTGCAAATAAAGCAAAAACAAACATACATTCTTTAGCCATGGTTTTAATCTCATCGCTAACATTTAGATAATCAATCAAAACAGGTCCTAAAAAATACTCCAAAATTCCAATAAAACAAGAAATTAGAAAAATAATTAATATACTAGAACTAAATATCTTTCTAGCTAAATTCTTCTTGCCTAAACCCAAATGCATAGAAATTTGCACTGCTGAACCTATAGCTATCATATCAGCCAAAGCAAAAGACATCATAATAAAAGGAATAATCAAGGCTAGTGCTGCTAAAGCATCACTTCCTAGATATTTTCCAACAAAAATTCCATCAACTATATAATAAAAAGAAATAAAAGCCATGCTTATGACATTTGGCACGGCACATTTTATAAAAAGCCTAAAAGGGCTTAAAGTGCTAAAAATATTTGACATACAAATCCTTTAAAAATATTAAAATAAAATATTTTTAAAGACGTTAGTAGAGTGCTTGAAGTCCTAAAATATAGAAATTTAAACGATAAGTTCTTATTGTTGTTTTTGTATTGGTTTTATTTTGCATTTTCATAGATTTAAATTAAAATAATAAGAATTATAAAATTTACTTATTAATAAGTCAAATTTAGCCCGAAGGCTAAATTTTAAAGCACGGAAAGAATTTTTACAGCGTCATTTAACCCTGTAACTATACTTGCTCCATTTTTAGTAGCAATATCTCCTGCTACAAAGATACCTTTAACATTGCTTTGTTTATTTTCATCCATTAAAGGCACGCCTTTATCATCAACATTAATCCCGCATTTTTGTAAAAAATCAAGTGGAGTAGAACCACCAATAGCATAAATGATTCTATCATAAATATCGCTTGTACCATCGGTAAAATTTACCTTAGCCTTGCCACTATCATCTTCTATCTCATTAATGTCAATTCCTAGTTTTAACTCTACTTTACCCGAATTTCCAGCTTCGTGAATATCTTTAAGATTTATATCATTTAATCTTGTAAATTCTTTTTTACGATAACAAAGGCTAACTTGATTTGAATTAGCCAAATCCACAGCGTATTCTGCTGCTGAATTTCCACCACCTACAACAAGAATTTTTTCATTTCCCAAAACTGAATTGGCATTAAAATTAATGATTTTTGTTAAAGTCATAGGAAGTTTGTAATCAGGCTTATTAGGCTTACCCATTCTACCTATAGCAACGATGATGTTTTTACACTCATAAACGCCTTTAGCTGTGCTTACTAAAAAAACTCCATTTTCATTTTTAACGCTCTCAACTTCAGAGCCAAATTCAACTTCTATATTGTGTTCTTTTAATACGTTTTGAAAAGTTTCTATAGTACTTTCTTTGGTACCATCTTCAAAAGGAACATGTCCATGATTAGTTCCTTCGCATCCCTTATAAGCTTTATCTACTCTTTTGCCATCTTTATAAAATTGCATTAAAGTTTGGCAAATGTTATTTGATTTTTCCAGTATCAAAACTTCTTTGTTTTTAAGCTTAGCTTCAACCGCACAGCCTATACCTGTTGGACCTGCACCTACTATAATTAAATCTATTTTTTTCATTTATATTTACCTTTCAATTCTGATTTTTTTTGTATAATTTATCAAGTTTTTTGTAAATAAAGGATTAAAAATGCGAAATTTGCTTGAAAATATTAAGAAAAATTCTCAAAAACTACTTAACTTAACACCTAAAGATAAAGAAAAAATTATTTTAAAATTAGCTCAAATTTTAAGAGAAAATTTCAAAATTATCCTAGAAGCAAATGAAAAAGATATAGCAAATTTCACAAAAAATGGAGCAATAAAAGATAGGCTTTTGTTAGATGAAAAACGCATTTTAGCTCTTTGTGAAGGTCTAGAAAAAATCGCTTATATCGAAGATCCTATAGGCAAAATTTCTAAAGCTTGGAAAAATTATGCAGGTTTGAGTATACAAAAAATAAGCATTCCTTTAGGACTCATTTGTGTTATTTACGAAGCAAGGCCTAGTCTTAGCGCTGAAATCGCAGCTTTAATGATAAAAAGTTCTAATGCTTGTGTATTTAAAGGTGGAAGTGAAGCAAAATTTACAAATGAAGCTATATTTACTCTTGTTAGCAAAACACTTAAGGAATTTGGTTTGCAAGATTGTTTTGCTATGTTTACTCAAAGAGACGAAATCAAGCAAATTCTAACTTTTGATGATTTAATCGATGTGATCATACCTCGCGGTAGTTCAAATATGATACAAGAAATCGCAAACAATACCAAAATTCCTCTCATTAAGCAAGATAAGGGCTTGTGTCATGCTTTTGTAGATCAAAGTGCTAACTTAGATACGGCTTTAAAAATAATCCTTAATGCAAAGTGTCAAAGAGTAAGTGTTTGCAACGCTTTAGAAACGCTTTTAATCCATGAAAAAATTGCTAAAAATTTTATAAGTCTTTTAATCCCTGAATTTAAAAAATTTAAGGTAAAAATTCACGCCCATGAAAATGCTTTGGCTTATTTTAACAACTCAAATTTAGAAGTTTTTAAAGCAAGTGAAAATACCTTTGATACAGAATGGCTTGATTTTGCTTTAAGTGTAAAATTAGTAAAAGATTGCGATGAAGCTATAGATCATATCAACAAACACAGCTCCTTGCATTCTGAAACCATTATCTCAAATGATGCTTCAAATATCGCTAAATTTCAACGCCTTATAAACTCATCTTGTATTTATGCTAATGCTTCAACGCGTTTTAGCGATGGAGGAGAATTTGGCTTTGGTGGGGAAGTTGGAATTTCAACTAGCAAATTGCATGCAAGAGGTCCTATGGGGGTTGAAGATATTTGCACTTATAAATATATAATCAATGGGGAAGGACAAATTCGAGAGTGAATAAAATAGAAATGCTAAAGCAACACTTTAAAGAAATTGCTAAACTAAATTCAAGTGAACAAGTTTGGCAAATGCCTTTTTTTGCGGCTTTGGGTGTGGGTATAGTTTTAGGGTTTAGTGTATTTTTTGGAAAATTAAACTATGGACTCATTGCCATGATAGGAGCTTTATCTTTTTTATATGTTCCAAACACTCCTTTATATCATAGAATGGCTGTTGTGATGTGCTGTTCTTTTGGCATAGTTTCTAGTTTTTTCTTAGGAATTTTAACCCATTTTTTACCTGCAATTTTTGCCTTCATCCCTATAGGACTTGTGGCCATGGGAAGTTCTATTTTAATTAGATATTATAACATTGGTACACCTGGATATTTTTTCTTTGTATTTTCTTGTGTTTTAGGAGCTTATTCTCCTTTTGAAGCTAAGGATTTTATCTTTTTAGTGGGTCTTGTTTTTCTTGGGGCAATGGTAGCTAATTTAATGGCTTTTTTATATTCTATCGTTGTGATTTATGGATTTAAAAATGCTTTACCTAGCGAAATTCCACCTAGAGAATACATAGGTTTTGACGCAGTTTTTGTGGATTCTTTGATCATGGGTTCTTTTGTGGCTTTTTCTATATTTATAGGAACTTTTTTAGAACTTGAAAGAAGTTATTGGATAGCCATTTCTTGCACAGCTATTATGCAAGGTGTAACTTTAAATTCTATATGGATTAAACAAATTCAACGCATCATAGGAACGGCCTTAGGAGTATGTTTTGCATGGTGGCTTTTATCTAAACAATTTCACGATATAGAGCTTGTTTTACTTATGATGTCTTTGTTTTTTATAGGACAATTTTTAGTCAATCGAAACTATGCTTTAGCTATGATTTTCTTTACTCCTTATGCTACTTATCTTTCAGAAGCGGCTAATTTTATGAGTGAAAATGCAAATACATTAATACTCGCTCGCTTAGTTGATGTCGTAATAGGAAGCATTTTAGGACTTTTGGGTGGTTTTGTAATTTATAAACCTTATCTAAGAGTACATTTTGAACGCATTGCAAAATACATCTTTAGGATAAAACGAAAAGCTTAAAAGTCAAATAAAACACAAGCATTGTCCCCTAAAATTTGCTCTTGTTCTTTTTTAGATACGACAACTTCATTAAAAGCTGCTAGAGCCGATGAAAAATTAACATTTGCTTCAAAATTTGTATGCGGCCAATCACTTCCAAAAACAAAATTGCTAAGTGGAAAATGTTCTTTTAAAATTTCATATATTTTCTTTGCAAATTTTATAGCTTGTTCATTATTAACATAGTCTATTTTTGCTCTATAAAAACCGCTAATTTTAAAAAATATTCTAGAGTTTTTTAAGCAAATTAAATCCTCTAAATTTGTTAAGTTTACATTAGCTCTTGCTAAATGATCGATAACAATATTACAACCATAAGGAATTAAATTTTTAACAATATCAACAAGATTATTATCCAAATCTCTTTGAATTTCTATTTGCATTTTAAGCTTACTTAAATTTTCAAAAAATTGAGTCCAAACTGTACTTTTAAAATTTGGCAATTCTTTGCCAATTAAATTTAATCTAACTCCACAAGCTTTTCTTTCTTTTAGTTTTTGAAGCTCATCAAATTTAATACCTTCATCAACCACAACTATAGCTTTTATATTTTCATCTTTTTCGATACTCTGAAGCAAAAATTCATTATCAACACCTAAAAAACTTGGCTGAACTAAAACCCCTTTATCAAAATCATAATGATCTAAATTTGCTTTATAATCTTTAAAACTAGCGTCATAATCAGGTTTATATCTTGCATTTGCAACTGTATTTAACTTTTTCAAAAATATATGTGCATGAGTATCAATCTTCATTAAATTATCCTTATAAAATAAAACTCATTATAATAGTAGCTAAAATCGCCGCCATAAATCCTATTGGCACAGCTTTAATAAGTAAATCTTTAAATAATTTTTCCTTATATTTATCAGGACAAGATCCTAAAATTAAACTTCCTCCAGAAGAAAAAGGAGAAATAGCGGAAGCTTGAGCCCCTACAACAATACAAGAAAAAAGCAATGCCTCGCTTAATCCACTGCTTGCAGCAATGCTTGGAACTATAGGAAAAAGCGCTGGAGTAACCACACCCAAAGTACTTGAAAAAAGCGACATAAAAGCTGCAATAGCACACATTATTAACGGAATAAAAATCACATTGACCTCATTTTCTACAAGGTCTGAAAATAATTTTATAGCACCTGCTTCAACTGCTATGCTAATTAACATCCCTACTCCACAAATCATTATTAAGGTTCCCCAAGGAATTAAAGCAACAACTTGTTTCTCATTGGCTAATTTTAAAAATAAAGCAATGACAACAAAAATCATGGCTATCATAGCTATATCTATTTTTTTATTAAAATAACTAATTGTCTCATTATGTGGAAAAATAATATTTAGCACAGGAAAGATTAAAACAACAATAATCATCATAAACATGAGAATTAAAGTAGTTTTTTGTTTATAATCAAATGGATCAGGTTTTGAAATAACACTGGTTTGCATCTTATTTTTAAAAGCATTAAACACAAAAAAAGATAATACCACAATAGGCAAAATTATAGTAAAAGCAAAAATAATACTAGAATTTATAAAAGCTTCATTTGCTTCAATACCTGAATTTTGCATCAATCCTCGAAAAATAATCCCACTTTGAGAAGTCATAAAATTTGCTCCTCCTAAAGCACCATAGTTTATGGCCATAGCTCCGGCAATTTTACTTAAACCGATTTTATCGCAAAGTAAAAAAGTAAGGGGCGCCATAAAAGCCAAAACCGTATAAAAACCCGCTCCTAAAGCAGCTATAATAGCACTAACCACAAAAATAACAAAAGGAAGTAAATAAGGATGATTAGCAAAACGATACATCAAATGTCCAGCTAATTTTTCAAGAGTTCCATTTACGGTTGCAAAATTATAAAACAATGAAACAGCAAAAATAACAAAAAATATAGAAATAGGCCAAAAAGCTATGATTTTTTTAGGAGCTAAATCCATAAAAAAGGCTCCTATAATATAAGCAAAAATCATAGCAAAAATTCCAACATTATGTCTAGTAATATAGCCTAAAATGATGGCTACTATAATACTAGAGATGATTAAAAAAACCATTATCATCCTTTAAAATATTATAGGGCTTATGATATCAAAAAATATATTTTTCAAAGCATAAAAACAAAATCTAAAATTTAAAAAATATCTATTTAGTAACAAATTTACTCATCTTATAAAATATTTTACAGAATATCTTGAATTATAACAAGCAAAAACCCTTTTTAGGCAAAAAAACAACACCATAATCCCATCTAAAAATATTTGAAAATAGAAAAAATATTCTCATAAGCTCATCTTTATAATATAGAATTAAAACACTACAGAAAAGTCAAGTTTAAAAATTTAAAGAATGCCTTGAAGAATAAAATAAAAAATTGTATAAATTTAAAAAAGCCTTGGAATAGTCCAAAAGCTTTTTTTGTATTACTTGTTCGCTCTTTCTATATACTCACCACGCACAGTATCAACGCGTATAACTTCACCTTCTAGCACATGAAAAGGAATTTGCACTACTGCGCCTGTTTCTAAAGTAGCTGGTTTTTTATTTGATCCTTGAGTATCGCCTTTGAAATTTGGAGCCGTTTCGATGATTTTGAGTTCAACAACTTGTGGAACTTCTACGCCGATAGCCTTGCCATTATGAAAAAGTACATCTACCATCATACCATCAAGCATCCATTTTTTTGCCTCACCCACATCATCATCACTGATAGCTACTTGTTCATATGTTTGTGTATCCATAAATTGGCAATTTTCACCATCATCATAAAGATACTGCATAGTTTTATCTTCTAAATTTGGAGCTTCACATTTATCGCCTGCATGGAAAGTTTTTTCAAGTACTTTACCATCAATAAAAGATTTGATTTTAATACGCACAAAAGCAGGACCTTTACCTGGTTTTACATGTTGATACTCAACTATTTTAAAAGGAATTCCATCGATTTCTATTTTAAGTCCCTTTTTTAAATCACCCATTGAATAAGATGCCATAAATTTCCTTTGTTAAAAAATAAAAAATAATTCTATCAAATTTTGATTGATATCACAATAAAATTATTTTATTTGATAAAAAAATAAGTAAAATTATGCTAAAATTTAAATTTAAAGCATAGTAAATGCTCGCTTCTTTTTAGAAGAGGAAAGTCCGAGCTGCTAAAGACAAGCATTCCATCTAACAGATGGCTAGGGAAACCTAAGGGATAGTGCAACAGAAAGAAAACTACCACACAAGTGGAAAAGGTGAAACGGTGGGGTAAAAGCCTACCAGCGATTTTGGCAACAATTTCGGCTATGTAAACCCAATGTGCAGCAAGAAGGGATGGTTAGCGTCTTTGTTTTAACCCTTCGCTTGATTTTGTTTGTAAAAACAAAACTAGATAAATGAGCATTCAAGACAGAACTCGGCTTATCGCTATGCTTTTTAAGATCTAATATAGGTCAAAGCTTTTTGAAATTTTTGAATTTCAACAGCCTTTGCTTTTTTCTTTTGTTCAATTAGTGCAACAGCTTCTTGCAAAAGAGCTTGAATTTGATAAAATATATCATTTATATTTTCTTTTATAAAGTCTTCTGAGGGCGATCTTTTAGCTAAATTTTTAATAAAAGCTTTCATATCAAGTTTATCAAGCAAATTTTCAAGCTTATTAATATCTTCTTGAATTAACGCGAGTTTAAAATCATTGATCCACTGTTTCATTACTATGCACTTCTCTCCAAGCTTCTAGTAAACCTTTGGTTACATTTATAACTTCATTAATTCTTTCTTCGTTATTTTCTAAATTTGCCAAAGATAAAAGTTGAATTTCTCTTGTATAAAGCCCACTTAAATAATGCGCCACATCTCCACCTTTTTCATAATCTAAAGTATTAATAAGCTCTATAAAAATAGCTGTTGTTCTTTTTACAAAGTATACTCTTTGCTCTATATCCTCGTTTCTTATCGCCACTTTAGCCCTTGCACAAAAACGCAAAATTCCCTCATAGAGCATTTCGATAAGTTTTTGCGGAGATTCTATCCCCGCTTGATTTTGAGAATAAGCATTATAAGCTAAACTATTTTGCATCTTTTTTATCCTTAATTATTAGAATTATTTGCTGCATTGATCATATTAGTCACAGTTGTTAATTGCTGATTAAGTTTATTTAAGATGCTCTCATATTGCAACCATTGATTTGCCATTGTATCATACCTTGTATCAATCAAAGTTTGAGTTGATTCTTTGGTTTGGGTTAAAGACTTAGTATCATTTGTTAAACTCTCATCGTATTTTGTTAAAGAGCCATCTTTGCCTGTTATACCTTGTAAAGTTGTTTTAAGTTGCGCAAAAACACCCACACCTTCAACTGCCTCAGCAGCAATGCTCGTTTGGCTTAAGCCAAATTGTTTAAGAAATTCGCTATCTCCTTTTATGGCAAAATCAGAACTTCCGTCGGTTTTAAAATTAAGCTTATATCCTTTTTCTCCATCTTTTTCATAAGTTTCAACTTTAACTGTTAAACCTTCAATACCTTTACTATTGATATGATCAGCTAGATTTTGAAGCATTTCTTGTTCTGTTTTTCCTGTTAATTTAAAATCAGTTCCATCAGCATTTTTAGATAAATCATAAGTTTCAAAATTCGTAACAATTTGAAACTTACCTGAAGAAAAACTTATACCTTTATCATCACCTTCGCCCACATATTTGCTAAGACTATCTTCTTTAATTAAATCACCAGTATAGTTTATATCCTTGTATTGAGTAATGCCTGAAAAAAAGCTTTCAGTTAAATCGGGATTTTCTTTCATCTTGCTTTCAAAAGTGGAAGAGTCAAAATTTAGAGTTCCTGACTCAGTCATACTTAAACCATAGTCTTGTAAAGAAAGCATTACCTTAGCACTTACTTTATTTCCATTAGTATCTTCTACGGTACCATCAACTGATTGAGTTTTAAAAAGCGCAGAAATAATACTTGAGCGTATAGAGTTTACTTCGGTTACGCCTTGTAAAGAACCTTTGGTTCCTGTTTCGCTGTTATAGTCTGTAGCGGCATTAAGATTTAACACTAAATCATTATAGGCATCAACCATATCTTGCATAGCCTTGGTAACAGACTCACTATCTTGCTGAACATCAAAATTAATTTCACCTGTTTTATTTAAAGTCAAAGTAATACCTACACCAAGATCGGTTATAGTATTGCTCGATCTTGTCATCTTGATACCATCCATGGTAAATTTAGCATCCTGAGCTTTTTGAATATGCAAAGGATTATCTTCGCTATCAATAATGCCAACACCTTTTTTACTTTTAGCAGGATCAAAATCTTCAGCTTTTAAAGCATCTTCATCGAGTTTCCAACCAAGACTTTCAAAAACACTTTTAGCATTTTCATCAACTTTGTATTTACCATCAGAATCTTTTGCACCCGGATAAAAGCTTATAGCACTATCTTCACCTGTCTCCTTACTCGTTAAGGTTAAGCGATAAGGTGCGTCTTTTTCTCCTGTATTTACCATCTTAGCTACAATTTCTCCACCCGTAGCAGTATTAATCTTATCAACTAAATCACTATAGGTTGTATTTTTATCTATAGTAACGCTATATTCTTTTCCATTAGAAAAAAAAGTTAAATTTGTAGGTTCTTTTAAACTTGCATTGATAATTCCTGTATCATTTACCAAACCCTTGCTTTGATAAACATCTTTTTGGGCAAGTTGAGTTACATTGATATTCATGCTTTGCAAAGCAACACCTGAAGTCACACTAAGGCTTGCAGGAGGATTATCAGTGATACTTGCTATAACCTTTCTTTTTGCAAAAGCCGTAGAGTCTCCTAAAGACGATACAGCTGCTTGAAAAGCAGAAAGCTTGGTTTTAAGCTCGGTTAAATCTTTTTGTTTGGTTGTATTTTCTTCGATTTTTTTAGTATAAGGATCAATACGAGCTTTTTGTTCTGCTTCTTTTAACTTGTCTAAGGTTTCTTGAGTTAAAACCCCAGAACCAAATCCTAAACTTGATAAACTACCGAATGCCATTTTTAACTCTCCTTATCAAATATCATTCCTATCACATCTCTAAAATACTCAGCTAATCTCATAGCTTCTTCGCTAGGAATTTGACGAATTTCCCTTCCAGTACTTTTTTCAGTCACGCTAATATACATAGAATTAATTTTATCACTATAACCAAAACGAACATTAGTATCTAAAGAATCCATTTGTTCATTTAACTTTTTTGTAATATCAGCTAACTTTTCATTCACACCTTGCTGTTGTCCATCATCGCCTCCTTGGCTTTGACTTCTATCGGTTTGAATGTTTAAACTAGCCTGTGTCTCACTTGTTCTTTGGCTAATGTTTGCCAAAGCTGTATCCATTTGCCCATTTGCCTTCGATATTTCCATTTTAAAATCCTTTTTAAAATTTCTTATTGCTAGTTACAAGCTTATATCGACAAATTTATAAATTTATGAACACTTAATAAAGAAAAATTTATTTTTCAATATAAAAAATAGTAAGCAAAAACTGTGCCAAAATTTTAAAAAAATCTCAACTATCTTAAAAAATTTCAAATTTATTAAAAAGATCTGGATTATTTTCTAAGATATTACGTAAGATTAAATCTTCTATCACGCTTTTAGTGCAATCTGTTTGCTTAGGCCAAGTTCTTAAATAGCCCTCAGCTTCACCCTTAGCACTTGCATCCACTCCAAGTCTTTCTTCTTTGATAAAAATATCTCTTTTAGCATCTATATTATTTACCACACGCCAAACAAGCATATAAGGGTTTTCAAGCTTATTTTCAGTATCCAAAAATACTAAAATCCTAAAATGTTTTTTAAATTCTAAAAATTTATTAAAACTTTGTTCAATTTTTTCTTTTTTATTAAGCAAAATGCAAACTATAGGACTTTTGCTTTCTTTATAAAATTGCTTTAAATTTAAAAGCTCTACCTTAGTTTTAAAAAGTTCTAACAATTTTTCATCTTCTAAAATTTCAAGCTCTTCTACTTGTGTTTCCTTGCAAGCATCAAGTCCTGCTTTACCCCCAAAACAAGAATTAGGCGAAGCATGATCTAATTGATCACAAATTCCTTCTGAAATTAACATTTTCTTTGTATCAAAACGATTTAAAATATAAGGAATTAAAGCATCATAATCTTTCAAAGAAGGTGCATTTTTATCTACAAAAATCGCATGTTTAACAAAACTCATTTGCCCTACTCCCCAAAATGCATGCATAATTTGTTGCGCATGAGCGGGATATTTTGCATCGATTTTTGCTAAGATAAGATTATGAAAAACTCCATTTTCAGGCATATTATAATCAATTAAATCAGGTACTGAAGTTTGAAGCAAGGGTAAAAAAATTCTTTCGGTACCAAGCCCCATAATCTTATCTTCTAAAGGAGGCTTTCCTACAACCGTTGCTTGATAGATCGCATCTTTTTTAGTATAAATTTTTTCTACTTTCATCACAGGAAAAAGTTCAGCAGGAGTGTAAAAACCCGTATGATCTCCAAAAGGACCTTCGATTTTAAACTCTTCTAAATCCACATAACCTTCAATAACTACATCGCTATCATAAGGTACAAAAATACCATTTTCACAAGGGGTAAGTTTTGCAGGAGTTTTTTTAATAAAACCATAAAGCAAAAGTTCAAAAATTCCCTTAGGTAAAGGTGCTTGAGAACACCAAATATAAAGTGGATCTCCACCTATAGCTATACTTACAGGCATTTTTTTAAAACCAGCATTTTTGTATTCGTGATAAAAATTTGCCCCATCTTTATGAATTTGCCAATGCATTAAAAGTTCATTTTTATCACTCATTTGCAAACGATACATTCCAAGATTATTTTGAGTTTTATCTAAATTTTGCGTATAAACTTGCCCCATGGTGATAAATTTACCCGCATCATCTTCCCAAGTTCTAAGCACTGGAAGTTCTTCAAGAGAGTTTAAAATTTCATAATCATACAAGGCTTTATTTTTTTTCAGTCTTTTAGGAGGAACATTTTTAAAACTTAACAAATTCATAAAAAAATCCATTTTTGCTTTAAAACTCGTAGGAATATGAAGCTTGGTGAGTTTTGAAATTTCTTCAGCCACCTCTTCATAATCACGCCCAAAAGCTAAATTTAAAGCCTTTTCATTGCAAAAAGTATTCATCAAAACAGGAAATTTATATTGTTTATTTAATTTTTTATCTATAGGATTTTTAAACAATAAAGCCTTACCTTTTTCTCCTTTTTTAGCTTCTATATATGCTAAATGAGCGATTTCAAGATCTACATCTACAGGCTCTTCAATTACCCTTAAAAGATCATTTTCTTTTAAAATTTGAATAAATTCTTTCATAGCATGCTCTCAGCTTTTTTTAAAAGTTCTTTAGCACCTTTAGCAATAAACTCCTTAGCCAAACTCTCTCCAAAACCTTTAAAATCATCTTTTTTAATCATTCTTTTATCTTTTAAAATTTCTCTTCCATCGGGTAGTCCAAGCACTGCACGCACACAAATTTCATCTCCTAAAAGCTCTGCGTTAATACCTATAGGAACTTGACAACCCCCTTCTAAAGTAGCAATAAATTCTCTTTCAATGCTTGTTTCAATCAAAGCATTTTCATCATTTAAACATTTTAAAAGTTCTAAAATTTTTTCATCATTTATGCTTTCTATACCTAAAGCTCCTTGAGAAGCCGCAGGAATAAGCTCATCCTTGCTAAATCCATAAACAAAATTCACTTGCTTATCTAAGTTTAAGCGTTTAATTCCCGCCATTGCCAAAATAATCGCATCAAATTCATTATTTTTTAATTTCTCTATACGAGAATTAACATTACCACGCAAAGAAATAATCTCTAAATCAGGTCTTAATAATAAAATCTGCATCTTGCGTCTCAGACTAGTAGTGCCTATTTTTGCACCTTTTGGCAAAGAAAGAAAATCTTTATAATTTTGACTTAACATAGCATCATTGCTTTGCTCTCTTTTACTTACCGCTGCCAAAACTAAACCTTGAGGAAAAAAACTAGGCACATCTTTTAAACTATGTACCGCTAAATGCGCTTCTTTTCTTAACATACTTTCTTCAAGTTCTTTTGTAAAAAGTCCTTTGCCGCCAATTTTTGCCAAAGGAGAATCCAGCAAAACATCACCTTTTGTTTTAAAACCTTCTAAAAGCACTTCAATTTGATGTGTATTTTTTAAAATTTGGGCTACATGTTCACTTTGCCAAAGAGCTAATTGACTTTTTCTTGTTGCGATAATAAGCTTCATTTTCCATCCTCTATAATTTCAACATCAATGATTTCTTCATTAGAATTTTGATACTCTTGCTTAGTGTATTGATATTTTGATTTAGTCATTATTTTCAAAGCAATACCAAAGAAAAATACAAAAATTCCAAAAACACTTGTAATAATCCCTGGAACAACAAGTAAAAACCCTGCGATAACAAAAGAAAATTGTGTTAACATATCCTTTAAGCCACCCATTTGAAATTCAAGCATATTTTTCCAAAAAATTCCCAATAAAACCGCACCAAAAATCATACTCAAAAGTATGAAAAATAAAAAATTACCAAAACCAAAAAACACTATAAAAAATATACTTGCAATAATTTCAAGTACAAATAAAGGGCTTAAACTTAATTTATAATTCATAACACTTTCTTTTTAAGAATTTCCATAAGTTCATCAGTTTTTATAAGTTCCTTTACTAAACCTTCTCTTTGGATAAACTCTATTTCATTATTTTCTAATCCTTTACCAATAACTAACGCATAAGGAAAACCCATAAGTTCAAAATCATTCATTTTGACCCCAAAACGCTCATTTCTATCATCAAGCAATACTTCTAATCCAAGATTGGTTAAATCCTCATAAAGCTTGTTAGCAAATTCTAAAGCCTTTTCATCTTTGAGATTTGAAACAATAATTTCAAGCACAAAAGGAGCTAAAGTTTTATTCCAAATACATCCTTTTTCATCATGACTTGCTTCAATAGCTACAGCCAACAAGCGTGAAACACCTATGCCGTAACATCCCATATAAAAAGGCTGACTTTTGCCATTTTCATCTAAAAAATTTGCATTCATCGCTTTGGAATATTTTTGCCCTAGTTTAAAAATATGCCCTACTTCTATACCTTTGCTTTGTTTTAATTTTGCTCCACATTTAGCACAGCAATCCCCTTCTTTAACTTCAATCAAATCTTTAAAACGATCTTTGTTTAAATTTACAACATCAATGCCGATTAAATGATAATCTTTTTCATTTGCACCCATAATCATTTGCTTTTCGTTTTCAAGCTCAAAATCTATATAAAAATCTATATCTTTTAATCCCACAAAACCTATAAAACCGGCTACCAAACCAGCTTTTTCTAATTCTTTTTCGCTTGCATCGACTAGTTCAAGAGCACTACAAGCATTTTGTGCCTTGATTTCTTGCAAATCATCACTTCCTCTTATAAAAAACACAACTAATTTGCTTTCATTTTCGTAAATAGCTTTTTTTACCACTGCTTTAATCGTATAAAAAGCATTGATTTTAAAAAATTGTGCTAAAGAATCTATAGTTTTAATATTTGGAGTGTGAAATTTACTTGCATAATTTGCTTCAGGACGCTCATCTTGACAAGTTTTTTTAGCTCTTTTTGCAGCTTCAACATTAGCTGCATAATCACAATTTTCACAAATTAAAATATCATCTTCCCCATTTTTTGCTAAAACCATAAATTCCTTAGAACCACTTCCACCAATAGCCCCACTATCAGCTTCAACTGCTCTAAAATCAAGCCCCATTCTTTGTAAAATTTGAGAATAAGTTTTATACATAAGCTCAAACTCACGCCCTAAATCTTCTTCATTAGCATGAAAACTATATCCATCTTTCATTAAAAATTCACGACATCTTAAAAGCCCAAATCTAGGTCTTGCTTCATCACGAAATTTAAGTCCAATTTGATATAAATGCAAAGGAAGTTGTTTATAGCTTGTGATTTTGTTTTTTACCAAAGAAAGCATAGCTTCTTCATGTGTTGGACCTAAAACAAATTCATTTTCTTTTCTGTCTTTAAAACGCAAAAGCTCTTTTCCAAAAACATTATAACGCCCACTTTCTTGCCACAAACTTGCAGGAGTGATAAAACTAAGATTTACTTCTTGTGCTCCAGCCTTATCCATTTCTTCTTTAACTATATTTTTAATCTTGTCTAAAACTCTTTTTCCCAAAGGCAAGAAATTATAAAGTCCACTACCAATTTGTTCTACAAAACCTGCACGCGTTAAAAAAATATGACTAGGTAAACTCGCATCTTTTGGCGCTTCTTTTAAGCTTGGTGCATAAAATTTAGTAAATCTCATCATTATTCTCCATATCAAATTCACATTTATATTGATTTAAACCTTCAAGATTATTTTGCAAATCAAAAACATAACGCATAGCATTAATCACTGTATCGCTTTGCATTTTACCTTGTAAATGCTTCAAATTTACAGTAGGTGTGTGTAAAAAAGCCTTAAAAACTTGATGAATCAACTTTCTAGCCTCTTCTTTGTCGGATTTTTTCAAGTATCCTTTTTTTAACGCAATTTCAAGTTGTTTATCTGCATATTCTTTAGCTTGCAAGCGTATAGCTTTGATAATAGGCATCAAAGCCAAATCGTTTAAATATCTAAAAAATTCACTTGTTTCACGACCTATTATCCCATAAGCCATACGAGCTTCTTGTTCTCTTAACGCTAAATTTTTTTGAACCACAATCTCAAGATCATCTACGGCAAAAACAGATATATTTTCATTTTCATTGATATCAATATCCCTTGGAACTGCAATATCAAAAAAATACCTTTTATAAGGAAGTTCTTCTATTAAAGCATTTGTAATAATAGCATTTGGTGCATTGGTAGCTGAGAAAAAAAACTCGTATTGATTTAAATATTTTTTTAAATTTTCTAAACTATCATATTCGCTTAAAACACCAAGTCTCTCACACAAATCTTTGGCTTTTTGTAAATCACGATTTAAAATAATCACTTTAGCACCCGCAGCAATTAAATGTTTTGCTGCAAGTTCCCCCATCTCTCCAGCTCCAATAACAACAGCTTTTTTCTGTGTTAAATCTGCAAGTTCTTTTGCTTTTGCCACAGCAACACTGGACACAGAAATAGGATTTTTAGAAATTTGAGTTTCATTGCGTACCTTAGCAGCACATTTAAAAGCACTATGTACTGCTCGTGAAAGGTGCACTCCGCAAAAATTATTTTTTACGGCAAAAGCAAAGGCATCTTTTAATTGTCCTGCTATCTGAGTTTCTCCAACCACCAAACTATCCAAAGAACTTGCTACGGAAAAAAGATGATGGATTGCTCCACTATCTTCAAAAATATCAGCTTTTTCAAGTAAAATATCTTTATCCACATCACAAAGCAAAGCCAAAGATTTAACAATAAACTCCGCACAGGCCATTTTTACAAAAGCAACAATTTCAACACGATTGCAAGTACTTATAACCAAACATTCTTCAATATTTTCATGAGTGCTAATGATTTTTAAAAACTCACTTTTTTTAGCTTCATTGGAAAAGCTTAACTTTTCCCTTAAGGCAATATCTGTATTTTTATGAGTAAAAGATATACAATAATACATTAAAATTCCCTATCTATCATAGCTTTAATAATATCATTAAGCTTGTTATTATCATATTTTTCAATCGCTTTACTAGCCTTTTTTGCATAAGTTTTAGCTTCTAAAATAGCTTTTTCCAAAGCTTTTTGTTCTTCAAATTTAGTTTTTAGCCACTCTTTTTCATTTTCATTTAAATCTTTTTTAAATAAAGTCTGCAAATATATCCTATCTTGTTCTTGTAAATTTTCATAAAGATAAATATAAGGTAAGGTAGTCTTACCCTCTTTAAAATCATTCATAGCAGGTTTTCCAAGAATTTTTTCATCACTCTTAATATCTAAAATATCATCAATCATCTGAAAAGCGAGTCCTAAATTTTTTCCATATTCTGCAAAATCTTTTTCATATAATCCAGCCAAAATAGCTCCACATCTCGCACTTGCTTCGATCAAAACAGCTGTTTTATTATAGATCATTTTCAAATAAGCTTCTTTATTGATATTAAATTTCTCTCCCAAATCAACATCCATAAGTTCGCCTATAGCAAGCTTTACAACAGCATCTGAAATAATACTTGCAAATCTAGTATCCATTTTGCTTAATTCATAAAAGGCTTTTGAATACAAAATATCGCCCAACATAAGAGCATTTTTTGTGCCAAATTCAGCATTAACAGATCTTGCTCCACGCCTTAATTCACTCTCATCGATAATATCATCATGCAACAAACTAGCAAGATGTATCAATTCTATAGCTGCGCAAATTTTAAAAGCAATCTCACTCTCATCTGCGATAGCTAATAATAATTTAGAGCGTAATTTCTTTCCTGATTTTACATTTGAAAGCATATTTAAAATAGGTTCATAGCCAAGTTCTTGTAAAAACTGTTTTATTAATTCATCTATTTTTTGCACTATCTTTTCCTTGTTAATTGCTATTATTATTTTCTTTGTTTGTTAATGGTTTTACCTGAGGTTCGTTAAAATTAATCATAGGAACAACCTGATTGTTTTGCGGTGGATTTTGTAAAGCTTTTTTTCTCGGATCTAAAAATTCTACCATTAAACGAGATTCCTTATCTTCTATATAAACTGTAAAAGTTGCCAAACCTTTATTATAAGCACTAAATTCTAAAATCAGTCTTGCTCTATCAATATGTGGATTGGTATAATCAGGTATTAAAGTTTGAGTTACCCAATCTAAATTTCTTCTTAAACTCATCACAAATTGACGCGGATATTTGCGAAATTTCGAATGTACGATGATATTAGTATTATCAAACAAAGTCCAATAAAAATCAAAATTTTGCACCTTATCTTCATAGCCTATTTCTTTAATCTGCACACTAGCTCTCTCATCTTTTTTAAGTATAAATTTATAAGTATAATCAAAAGTTGGTTCAGATGCTAAAACATTGCTAAAAATAAAAAAAATACAAATTAAACAAGGGCTTATTTTAAACAATTTTAGCCTTCGTGTCCTAAAATTTTTGCGCCTAATTCTATATAAATATCATTTTGCCTTTCTTCTATAAAATCACCATTTTCTAATATGAAATTTTTTACATCCATTTCTGTTAAACCTTGTTTTTCTAAAAGTTCTACCATGGCAATATGATCAGCAAAAAATTCCTCAAAAACTTTTTCTAAGGCTCCTAAATTTCCATTTTGTATAATTTCTATAAATTTTTCTTTTGGAGTTTTATTAAACATTTCATCAAAAAAATCCATTAATTTTCCTTGAAAATATAAGTTTTTGATTATAAAATTTTAATCGTTAAAAGTAGCTAAATTAAAATAATTAAAATTTAAATTTTATTTGTAATATGTAAAATTTTAGAAGTTAAATTCCGCATGGTGCGGAATTTATTATGAATGTGGTTTTGCTTGAGTGGCGTATTTTACACCCAAATCAAAAGCTTTAGCATTTGCGTCACGAGTTTTTACAGGAACCATATGAAGCATAGTTTCCTTTAAAACATCTAAATCTATACATTTGCTCATATAAGCAGCAATTGCAAGTGCTACAACTGATTGAGTAGCCACATTTCCTACCTCATCTTTAGCTATGGTAATAATAGGAATTTCAAAAATTTGCCATTTTTTATAATCTTCACTTTCAGGATGTACCAAATTTGGCTCTACAACTATGATGCCTCCTTCTTTTACACCGCCACGAAAACCTTTATAGCCCTTATCTGCAGTCGAAAGCATAAAGTCTATCTCCCCTTCTACAGCATAAGGAAATAAAATTTCTTTATCATCAATGATAATATCCACCTTAGTAGGGCCACCACGCACTTGTGAAGTATAAGTTGAAGCCTTAAAAGCTTGGCGACCTTCTTTAATGGCTGCTTCTGCTAAAATTTCTCCTGCGGTGATAACACCTTGTCCGCCTTCACCGCCAAATCTTAATTGATATTTCATTTTAAAGCTCCTAAATCCACCATTCTTTTTTCTTTGGCTGCACGACGTACTTCTTCATAAGCGTGGCAGTATTCTGGCTGAGAATTATCTTCATGTAAAATTCCTGTTGGAAATTTATCTTTTCTTTCTTCAAAATCCATGCTTTCAAATTTAGCTTTATCCACAACGCGATTTTTAATCCAATCAAGCATAGCTACAGCTTCGCCCATTTTGTTTTTTCTACCTAGATTGATATGACAATTTGAAAAAACATCTACAAAACTATAACCCTTATGCGCTAGAGCCTTATAAATTAAATTTTCAAGCTTATTAGCTTCGATCACATTACCCCTTGCCACAAAAGAAGCTCCTGCAGCTTTAGTTAATTCACACGCATCAAAATTAGGGTCAATATTTCCAAATTGAGCTGTTACTGTATAAAAACCTTTTGGAGTGGTTGGGCTTGTTTGTGAATTCGTAAGTCCATAGATAAAATTATTGATCACAATGTGGGTTAAATCAATATTTCTACGACAACCATGTATGGTATGATTTCCACCAATTGCCAAAGTATCCCCATCTCCACTTACTACAATAACATGTTTACTAGGATTGGCTAATTTAATACCTGTTGCATAGGCTATTGCCCTACCATGAGTTGTATGAACTGTATTGCAATTTACATAAGAACTCATTCTACCACTACAACCTATACCCGAAACAAGACAAACATCATCCATATTCCAACCAAGTTTTTCTATTGCACGGATAATACATTTTAAAACAACGCCATCACCACATCCCCAGCACCACTGAGTAGGCATTTTATCTACTCTTAGATATTCATCATAATTAAAAGCCATTTATATATTCTCCTTTACCTTAGCAATAATTTCACTTGGAGTGATAGGACGACCATTTGCACGGTGCAAGCTAATAAAATCGCGACGCGAAGTTACTCTTTCAATCTCTTCAAGATATTGTCCCATATTAAGCTCGCTTACCATTACTTTTTTAAATTTGCTTACAACTTCAGCGATTTTTTTCTCAGCCACTGGATAAAGAGTAATTGGACGGAAAAGTCCCACTTTAATCCCTTGCTCTCTTAATCTTTGTATAGCTTCTTTTGCTGAACGACTTACGCTTCCATAAGCAATGATTAAAAATTCAGCATCATTAAGCATATACTCTTCATAAGCACAAATATCTTCTTGATTGTTTTTTATTTTACCTATGAGTCTTTCCATATTTTTTTTCACTATAACTCCATCTTCAGTTGGAAAACCTATATCTCCATGATGAAGTCCTGTAACATGATAACGATAACCTGTAAAGAAAGGATTTAAAGTTGCAGGCTCATTTTCTCCTGCTGCATAAGGTTTATAATCCTTTTTGTCTCCTTCAAATTTTTTACGGTTATACACTTTAATATCTTTTAAATCAGGTAAAACCGCTTTACCATTCATGTGCCCTACAGTTTCATCCATAAGTAAAAATACTGGAGTCATATATTTTTCAGCTAAATTAAACGCTCTAATGGTTTCTGTATAAGCTTCTTCAAGACTTGCAGGAGCAATAGCAATGCTTGCAAAATCCCCATGAGTTGGTGCTTTAGCTTGAAACAAATCTCCTTGTGCTACACGAGTTGGAAGACCTGTCGAAGGACCACCTCTCATAACATTTACAATCACAAGTGGAATTTCAGCAATAAATGCAAGTCCTATTTGCTCCGCTTTTAAAGAAATTCCTGGACCGCTACTTGCAGTCATGGATTTTACTCCACTCATTGCCGCACCAATAGCCACGCTAATACCTGAAATTTCATCTTCCATTTGTATAAAAGTTCCATCATTTGCAGGAAGCATATGGCTTAATTCATGAGCTATCTCACTACTAGGAGTAATAGGATAACCTCCAAAAAATTTACATCCACAATCAATCGCAGCTTTGGCGATTAAAACATTACCTGTTGCTATAACTTCTCTCATTATTTTTCCTATGCTAATTTTTTGTATTTGTTATTTTTTACGGCTACAGCTCTATCTTTAGCCTCAGCAGTAAGTTTGGCAAATTTAAATTCATCTCTTTTTGCCACCATAATAGCAAAATCAGGGCAATGTGTCTCACACTCAGTACAGCCTATACAGGATTCAGGGTGTACCACCTCTATCATTTGTCCCAAAACCGCATGCACATCATCACGCATAGCTAAAACCCCAGCAGGGCAATAGCTAACACAAATATTACATGCTTTACATCTATGCTCATCTACCCAAACAGGGGTATCTTTTGGAGCTGTCATACTCATGTTTTTCCTTTATCAACCTAATATTTTTTGAATTTCTTCACCAATTAAAGCCGGAGAATCCACCACATGAATTCCATAACTTTTCAAAGCTTCTTTTTTAGCTGCAGCGCTTTCATCAGCACTTCCTACTATGGCACCTGCATGTCCCATTCTTTTGCCTTTAGGAGCAGTTGCACCTGCAATGAATGCTACCACAGGTTTGCTAATATTTTCTTTAATAAATTTAGCCGCTTCCACTTCCAAACTACCACCAATTTCACCTATCATTACAATAGCTTTAGTTTCATCATCTTTTTGGAATTCACTTAAAAGTTCTTTATAAGCAAGACCTATGATAGGATCACCACCAATTCCTACTGCAGTAGAAATTCCATAACCACCTTGAACTACCTGATTAGCAGCTTCATAAGTTAAAGTTCCACTTTTTGAAATAAGCCCCACGCAACCTTTTTTAAAAATAAAACCTGGCATAATACCTAACTTACATTCTTCAGAAGTGATAATACCTGGACAATTTGGTCCAATGATTTTCATACCCTTTTTATTAGCATATTGCTTAGCAAACATCATATCTTTTACAGGCGTATGCTCGGTGATTACAACTGCAAGCTTAATACCCGCATCAGCTGCTTCAATCACGCTATCACCCACAGCAAAAGCAGGTACAAAGATCAAGCTCACATCAGCCTTTGTTGCTTTAACCGCATCTGCAACGGTATCAAAAACTGGTTTACCTAAATGAGTTTGTCCGCCTTTATGAGGTGTGACACCTCCAACTATATTTGTACCATAAGCCATGCATTGCTCAGCGTGAAAAGTTGCTTCTTTACCTGTAAAACCTTGAACTATTACTTTTGTATTTTTATTAACCAATATACTCATTTTCTATCCTTATCCTACTAAACTTTTTACAAGCTCTGCACCGTTTTTAAGATTGGTTGCTGCTTTGATATTTTTAAGATTTGAATTATCTAAAATTGTCTTTGCTTCTGCTGCGTTAGTGCCATCAAGACGCACTACAATTGGAATATTTACCTCAACATTCTTAGTAGCTTCTAAAATTCCATTTGCTATCCTATCACAACGAACAATACCACCAAAGATATTGATAAATATAACTTTTACATTCTTATCTCTTAAAATGATTTCAAAAGCCTTTGCAACAGTTTCAGGAGAAGCTCCCCCACCTACATCTAAGAAATTTGCAGGTTTTGCACCACTATAATTAATAATATCCATAGTTGCCATTGCTAGACCCGCACCATTTACCATACAAGCTACATCTCCATCTAGTTTCACATAGCTTAAGCCAAATTCAGCCGCTTCTCTTTCAGCAGGATTTTCTTCAGTAATATCTCTAAGTTCAGCAATTTCAGGATGACGATAAAGCGCACTATCATCAAAACTGCATTTTGCATCAAGGGCATAAAAATCCCCTTCTGCAGTTTTAATTAAAGGATTGATTTCAAGCATATTCATATCTTTATCCATGTAAAGCTTATAAAGTTTAGCTATCATAGAAATGAGTTTTTTGCCTTCATCTTTATCAAGTCCTAAAACTCTCGCTACTTCAAGTCCATGAAACATTTTAAAACCAATTTGTGGATCAATGCCTACTTTTGCAATTTTTTCAGGACTTTCTTTGGCTACTTTTTCTATATCCATCCCTCCTTCACTTGAAGCGATAATGGTAATTTGCTCTGCCATTCTATTAAATAAAATAGCCAAATAATACTCTTTTACTATATTAGCGCCACTTTCTATATAAAGTTTTTGCACGAGCTTACCTTCAGGTCCTGTTTGATGAGTTACTAAATTCATTCCTAAAATTTTACTTGCGTAATCTTTTACCTCATCTAAATTCTTAGCGATTTTAACACCACCACCAAGACCACGGCCTCCTGCATGAATTTGAGCTTTAACTGCCCAAACACTACCGCCTAATTCTTTAGCATTAGCCACAGCTTCATCTACGTTAAATGCAACTTTTCCCTTTAAGGTAGGGATGCCATTGTCTGTAAAAATTGCTTTTGCTTGATACTCATGTATGTTCATTTATTCTCCTTTATATTGATATTTGATTAAAGATTTTTCTAATTTGTCTTTTTCTTGCAAACTAAGATCCATTTTCATGATTTCAATCACACCTTCAAGTCCTAATCTTGCCATTACTCCTAAGGCTTTGTTTTGCACTCCAAATTCTCCATGTAAAATCACACTCATGGGTAAAAACTCGCCACTTCTTATGGACTCAAGCATTCTTATGCAAGCACTAGCAGGGGCTAAATAAGCTGAAGTTTTAAGATGTTTGATTACTTTAGCTCCACCTGTTTTTACTTCATTTTCTAAATCATCAAATTCTTCTTCATTTAAAAATTCGCTTATATTTTTATTTTTAACACTTGCGTAAGATTTTACCAAAACCATATCATCATTATGAAAACCAATAAGTCTTGTATCCACGCTTGACATTTTGACATTAAGTTTTTTGGCAAGCTCATACTTAAATCTTGCATTGTCTAAAACTCCCGCCATGGCTATAATTTTCTTTGATGAAAAAATTCCGCTTTCATAAAGAGTATTAAGTAGAAAATCCACAGGATTAGTTAAAATAATAAAAAGCGGATCTTCTGTAAAATCTTTAATTTTTTTAGCGCAATCAAGCATAATGCTTGTATTCAACTGAAGCAATTCTTCTCTACTTTGCCCATCTTTTCTAGCAAAACCTGCACTAAAAAGCACTATATCTGAATTTTTGGTATGAGTATAATCTTGAGTGCAAAGTAAATCTATATTTAAATTTAAAGCAGCTATGCTTTGAGTAAGTTCTAGTTCTTTTGCATAAAGTAAATCCTCATTGATATCTACTAAAACAATTTCATTTGCTATTTCTCTTAAAATCAAAGCATAAGCTACGCTTGAGCCCACATTACCAGCCCCTATAACAGTAATTTTCATCTTTGTCCTATTTTTTCTAAAATAGCGTTAAAAGTTGCACTTGGACGCATGATTTTATTTGCTTTTTCATCATCAAATTTATAATATCCACCCAAATCCACTTTCACACCTTGTGCATCATTAAATTCGGCTCTGATTTTTTCTTCATTAGAAGAAAGCTCTAGGGCAATATCTTTAAAAAAGCTTTGAAGCTCCATATCACTTGCTTGTCTTGCTAAATGATTTGCAAAATACATTGCTAAGTAAAAATGACTTGTTCTATTGTCATCTTCTTTAACTTTTCTTGATGGAGCTTTATTATTTTCAAGCCATTCGCCTATAGCCTCATCAAGACATTCTGCTAAAACCTTAGCTTTATGATTGCTACACTTATTTGCATAAAATTCCAAACTTGCTTGCAAAGCCAAAAATTCACCCAAACTATCCCAACGCAGATGATTTTCTTCGACTAATTGTTCTACTTGTTTAGGTGCTGAACCCCCTGCTCCTGTTTCAAACATAGCTCCACCCTTTAACATAGGCACAACAGAAAGCATTTTTGCACTTGTTCCAAGCTCTAAAATAGGAAAAAGATCGGTTAAATAATCCCTTAAAACATTACCCGTGATAGAAATAACATCTTTACCTTCTCGGATTAACTCTAAACTTCTTAAACAAGCTTCTTTTGGAGCTAAAATGGCTATATTTCTACCCTTTTCTTTTAAACGATTTTGTACCAAAGTTATCATGATTTTATTGCTAGCTCTTTTGCTATCTAACCAAAAAATAGCTTCGGCTCCACTAAGTTCTGATCTTTCTATACCTAAATCAATCCAATTTAGCACCGCATCAAATTTAGCCTGATTGACTCTATAAATATCACCTTTTCTAACCTTATGCTCTAATAAAACTTTACCGTTAGAAACTATTTTAAAAGCTCCTTCTTCTTTAGCCACAAAGGTTTTATCGTGCGAGCCATATTCTTGAGCCTTTTTAGCCATTAAACCTACATTAGATACACTGCCAAGTTTTGAAGGATTTAAAGTACCATTTTTATGCAAATCTTCAATAACCGCCTCATAAATAGTTGCGTAAGTTTGATCAGGAATTACGGCATTTGTGTCCTTTTCCTTACCTTCCTTATCCCACAATCTTGCGCCATTTTTAAGCATTGCAGGCATAGAAGCATCAACGATAACATCGCTTGGAACATGAAGATTTGTGATGCCTTTATCTGAATTTACCATAGAAATATCTGCAGATTTAGCTAAAATTTCATTGTATTTTTTTAAAATTTCATCTTTTTTGCTTGAATTTTCGATCTTACTTAAAAGCTCACTTAAACCATTATTTGGATTAATACCTAATTTTTCAAATTCATCTTGAAATTCGATAAATAATTCTTTAAAAAATACTTTTACCGCATAGCCAAAAAGTATAGGATCACTTACTTTCATCATTGTAGCTTTTAAATGCAAAGAAAAAAGCACATCATCATCTTTGCTTGCTTTAATTTCTTTTGTATAAAATTCCTGAAGTTTTTGCACATCCATAAAAGTAGCGTCTAAAATTTCATTTTTTTCAAGTTTTAAGCCCTCTTTTAAAATTTCATTTTTACCATCAACGCTTGTAAATTCTATATTAGCCACACAATCTTGATCGATTAAAACCGCTTTTTCATTAGAGAAAAAATCCCCTTCTTTCATGTAAGAAACACGAGTTTTTGAGTTTGGATTAAACTCAACCACACGATAAGGATTGTTTTTTGCATAGTCTTTTACCGCTTTTGTTGAACGACGATCTGAATTTCCTTGTCTTAATACAGGATTAACCGCTGAACCTAAAACTTTTTGATATTTTGTTTTAATTTGCAATTCTTCATCATTTTTTGGCTCATCTGGGTAATTTGGTAACATGTAACCCTTATCTTGCAATTCTTTAATCGCCGCCTTAAGCTGAGGAATAGAAGCTGAAATATTTGGGGTTTTAATAAGATTTGCATCCGATCTTTTGACAAGCTCGCCTAAAAGCTCTAAAGCATCTTCACATCTTTGCTCCTCTTTTAAATACTCACTAAAAGTAGCTAAAATCCTTCCAGATAAAGAAATATCCGAGGTTTTTACTCCTATATACGCCCTACTTAAAAAAGCTTTCACTATAGGCAAAAACGAATAAGTCGCAAGAGCTGGGGACTCATCTGTTAAGGTATAAGTAATTTGCATTTTTAGTCCTTTAAAAACTTATTTTTATTTTCATTTTTAAGTATATTACAAATAAAAAAAAATGCAAGAGTAAGTTTAAAGTTTGTTTTAGTTTTCAAACAAACTTTAAATATTTTTAATTAAGTAAATTAGCAGGAAGTTGTATGATATTTTTAATAAGATTAAAAGGGGTTTTTAGGGTATCTGTTAAAATTTCGGTATGAAATTTAGGGTCATCTATACTTCCATCTATTTTTAAGTTTGTGCTAATTTCTTGATTTTTACCTAAAATTACATAATTTAAAATTGGAACCTTGGATATAGCTTCTGAAGCTGATTTTAAAGTTTTAAGCTCTAAACTAAAATCCACTGTATTTAATCTTAAATTTGCTGATCCTAAACCATATATATCTACACTATCGCCGTTTAAATTAATAGCTGAAACACTTAAAAGATCTTTTTTTCTATTAAAAATAATCTTTCCATCATGTAGGCTTAAACCTTTTTGATTAAAAGTTGGAGATTTAAACATCAATAAACTTGGTACAGTATCAATAAAGGAAATAAGCTGATTTACACCTTTTAAATCCTTCACATAAGTGTTTTTAAAATCGATCTGTCCGTCAAAATACTCCAATCCACTTCCTTTTATACTTAAGTTAAACACTCCATCTTGAACAGCTTGTTTTTGTAAAAACTCATTTAAATAATTATCATCAATATTGCTAACGTTTAAATTTAAATCATTAGAAGAATAATAAAGATCAAATTTTGCATTTCCTCTAGAACCTTTAAGATCCAAAGCATTGCCTTTTAAATCAGCCTCTACCTTATCAAAAGCCAAAGTTTTATTAGAATCTGGCAAAATTAAAGCTACATTTGCTCCACCAAAACTAATATTTTGGGTATTAGTAGAAATATCAAATGTTGAATTTGAAGAGTTGGAACCTTTTCTATAAATATAACTTAAATTTTTCAAATGAATTTCTTTATTATCAGAACTTATTTTAGCACTTGCTGTATCACTTTGAGTATGAATTTCCATAATGCCCTTATTTTTTACAATATCAAAGCTATCATTTTCATAAGGAGTTTGACCGTTAATAAGTAAATTATTTTTAAAATAAGCATCATTAACGCTTGCATTAAAATCTTCAAAATTTAAAGTTTTATAATAAACATTTTTAGCATCGATAAACCCAAACTTTTTAAGCAATGGAGAAAATGAAAATAAAATCTTAGGATTACTAAGATTAGCCTCAAGTCCATCTTTAAAATTTAAAATCAAATTCCACTGAGGAATGCTAATGTTAACATTTTGCGAATAATCTAATTTTACTTCTACATTTTGATTTTTTAAATCTAAAAGCTCCCCATTGTCAAAATAAAGCCTTGAAATCTGAGTATTGAAATTTCCTTGCTGTTTTTGCAAGTCAAATTTAGCATTAAAATCAGCTTTTAAAAAGCCATTTTCAACACTAGCATTTTCTATATTTAAATTATTTTGATTTAATTTTACAAATGCTTTTGTAATATTAAAATCAGCCAAAGAAATACTAGCATTCTCTAAAGCTAAAATACCACTATAAGAAATTTCACCCTTATCATGAAAATCAATTTTAAGCTCTAAATCACTTTTAATTTTTCCGCTTTTTTGATAAAAAGGTAATGAAAAATGATAATCTTCCAAAGCTTTAGCAAGTTTTTCATCAAATTTTAGATTATTAGACTTAATGCGCAAATAAATCCCAGCTTTTTTTTCATCAAATAAATCATATAGATAAACCTTACTAGAACTTAAATCAGCACCATTATAGAAAGCTTTATTAAAGACAAAATCAAACTTTTGTTTGTTTAAATTTAAATCGAGTTTTGGAATTTCAATAGCATTCATTTTATCATCCAAGCGAACTTTGACATTATTAACATAACCTGATGCGCTAATATTGTCTAAATAATAATTATTTTTAGTAAAATCTATAAAGCCCTGCAAATAATCTAAATGATAAAATTCTCCCTTAGCCCTATATGCCATCCAAAGATTTAAACTCTGTGGAAGTTCTATTCTTTTATTAACTCTTTTAAAAATTTCCGTAATATTTCTAATATTTAAATCTTCTATTTTATAAGCTAAATTTTTATCTTTGTAAGAGATGCTTGCGTTAAAGTCAAGCAATTCTCCACTTGCTCTACCTTGAAAATAATAAAACTCGCTCTTAGTATTGATACTTAAATTTCCATCAATATTTAAATCATAATCTTTTAATAAAAGTTTTTTAATACCAGCTATAAGTTCTTTATTTTGACGCTGTAATGTTAATTTTAAAAACAATAAATCATTATCTATAAAAAATTCATTATCTTTAAATAAAATACGCACATGATTATCTTTTATATTTAAATTTTGTATATCAATCTCTTCAACAAAAGTATATAGATATTTTAAATTTTTTGTTATTTTTAAAATCTCTGTTGAAGCATTATCAGAAGAGTGAGTTTGTGATGAAATTTCGGAATTTTGAGTCTCATTTATAGTGATATTTTTTGCTCGTACAATTAATTTTTTATCTAATTTAATATATAATTGTTCTAATTTTAAAAAATCAAATTGGATACTAGAGATGACAATCCCATTTTTAAGCACTATAAACAAAGCTAATATAAGCACAACAAAAAATACAACAATATATAAAATTTTCTTTTTCATACGCAACTTCTTTTTGATATTTATTTTGGGGATTTTTTATTATCTAACTCAGCCTTTAAAAAGCAATTCTGTGGTATTTATTCCCCAAGGTTCAATTTCTCAAATTATAACATATTTAAAGCAAAATAAATATCAGATGAGTAGTATTGATAAATATATTTTATTTTTTTTAGGACACCCTCAATCAGGCTGGATCAACATAGGTACAAAAGATTTAAATAGAGCTGAATTTCTACATAAACTCACTATTGCTAAAGCAGCACTTCAAACCATTACTCTTATCCCAGGGGAAACAAGTGTAATCTTTTTAGAACAAGCAGCCAAACAACTTGAACTTGATAAAGATATACTTTTAAAAGAATTTCAAGCTCAAGCTCCTTATGATGAAGGAGTTTTTTTACCAGAAACTTATAAAATTCCAAAAGGCATTACGGAAAATCTACTCATTCAAATGCTTTTAAACCATGCTGAAATTTCCAATAAAAAAACTTCTGAGAAAATTTTTGGGGATTATAATCCAAAAAAATGGCACCAATATATCATCATCGCTTCTGTAATACAAAAAGAAGCTGCTAACGAAAATGAAATGCCTATAGTTGCAAGCGTAATTTACAATCGACTTAAAAAAGGTATGAAGCTTCAAATGGATGGAACTTTAAATTATGGAATTTACTCCCATGTAAAAGTTACCCCACAAAGAATAAGACAAGATAATAGTTCTTATAATACCTATAAATTTACAGGATTGCCTAAAGAAGCGGTTTGTAATGTTTCTTTAGCTGCTATTCGCGCAGCTATTTTTCCTTTAAAGACAGATTATTTATATTTTGTGCGTGATAAAAATACTGGAGTTCATATTTTTAGCACAAATATAGATGATCACAATAAAGCCATAAATTTACAAAAAGGAAAATAATTTTGATATTTTTATACAAAATAGTTAAATTGGAACAGTATTTGCTTGCTAATATTAAAAATTATAAAAAGGATAAAAAATGATCAACCCATTTAAATCAAAAGAACTAGTTACTGGTGCTTTAGCGGGTAGAAATCTAAGAAATCAACTCATCAATGCCAATCTTGCAAATGTTGATACTCCTTTTTATAAAGCAAGAGATATTGAATTTGAAACAGCTTTGGTAAGTCGTGCAAATGAAATTTTTAAAAAAAATGATAATAAAGAATTGCAATTAGCTGTAACTGAAGAAGGACATCAAAAACCTTGGAAATTTCCAGATCCTAGTAAATCTACTATTTACTTAAGAGACGGACATTTAGCAAGAAATGATGCAAATACTGTTGATCTAGATGTGGAAACCACAGAAATGAGTAAAAATACAGTTATGATAACAGCTCTTGATGGAGTTTTAAGAAGACAAAGCAATATCTTTAGTTCTATACTTGATGCAAGCTCTAAATTAAGTTAAAGGTAAATTATGGCATACTTAAGTGATTTTGATATTAGTGGTTATGGTTTAAGTGCTCAACGTTTTAGAATGAATGTTATTAGCTCTAATATAGCTAATGCAAACACTACAAGAACAGCTGAGGGTGGGCCTTATAGAAGACGCGAAGTGATCTTTAAAGCAACAGATTTTGATAAGCTTTTAAATGAGCAAATTAACAAAGATAATAATTTTTTAAAATATGAAAATCCTTTAAATGATCCAAGTTCGCCAGAAGAAGCTAAACCTGCTATTCAAAGTGTTGTAGTGGATAAAGTGGTCAGAGATGACAAAGATTTTCGCATGAAGTATGATCCAAGCCATCCTGATGCAAATGCTGAAGGTTATGTAGCGTATCCAAATGTAAATCCTGTTATTGAAATGGCAGATTTGATTGAAGCTACAAGAGCTTATCAAGCGAATGTAAGTGCTTTTACAAGTGCAAAAACTATAGCTCAAAGTGCGATTGATTTATTAAGAGGATAATAAAAAATGAACAATATTAATGATTTAAGATTAAATAATAATATTTCAAATACCAACAAAAGTCAAAATTCCACAGGAATTGGTGATGAATTTGCCAAGATGCTTAAAAATGAAATCGATGATTTAAATAAAGCACAAGAAAGTGGAGAAGCTGCAATGACAGACATTGCCACAGGACAAGTAAAAGATCTGCATCAAGCAGCTATAGCTATCACTAAAGCTGAAAGCAGTATGAAATTTATGCTAGAAGTAAGAAATAAAGCGATCAGTGCTTATAAAGAAATCACAAGAACTCAAATTTAAACCCTAATGCAAGAATATAAAAAAAATAGGGTTTCAAAAGTTGCCTTTGCCTACTGCATGGCACTTTTGTTTATGATTATTTTTATCAGCTCTACTTTTTTTCTTACATCAAAACGTCATATACCTAACACTGAAAAAGATCAATACGCTCTTGCTCTAAGAGGATCGATTATAACTAAAGATAATTTTACTATCACAAGTTCTAAACAAATTTATCGCGCTGAAATTGATCTTAGAAGTATTAACAAAGATAAATTTGATCTATTTTTAAAGCTTTTTCAAATTTATAGTGGGATAAGTAACGATCAAGTAGCAGATATTAAAAAAAGAATGCAAAATCAAAAAAAACGTTCTTATAATTTTGTTCTTTTACAAAACTTAGATTCCAAGCAAGCAAGCTACCTTAAAGACCTTGCTAAAAAACTTTATATACAAGGCTTTTTCAAAGCTTTTACAAATAATTCTGGAAGAGTTGAAACAAGAGGATTAAATATCATCGAACATGAAGAAGATAGAATTTACATGTCAAAAGATTCTTTTACTCCTATTATCGGTTATACTAAAATGATATTAGATCCAGAAAGTGGAATTTTAAAAAATATAGGAGTTAAAGGTTTAGAAAAATACTACGATGAATGTCTAAGTCCTGTTCAAAATGAAAAAATTCAAGGACTTAAAGATATAGGTGGAAATATTATTTTAAATCTAAATTCACTACAACAAAAAAAGATCAATGGTTGTGATTTATATTTAAATCTTTCTTTGAAACTACAAAAAAGCATAGAAAAAGCCATAGATCAAAGAAATGAGGATTTAAAAGCCAATGAAATCATCGTTGGGGTAATGGAAAGCAAAACAGGAAGAATTTTAGCTTTAGCAAGCTCAAGGCGCTATGACCCGCAAAATCGTGGAAAAGATCTATCAGTTCTTAATGCAAGTGCTATAGAATACGGCTATGAAGCAGGTTCTGTTATAAAACCTTTTATCTTTACAACAGCCTTAAGACTTGGTAAAATAAAAATGGATGAAGTAATTAATACTTATGGCGGTTCTTATAAGCTAGGACGTTTCACCATCAAAGACGATCACAAAATGGACAAAATGACTATGGAGGAAGTTATAAGATATTCTTCAAATATAGGCATGATACAAATTGCTAAAAGACTTAACAATATAGAAATCGTATCAGGACTTAAAATATTTAAATTTGGCGAAAAAAGTGGTATTGACCTACCCTATGAACAAAAAGGAGAAATTCCAAATCCTAAGCGCTTAAGAGATATAGAAAAATCTGTTTTAAGTTATGGTTATGGACTTAAAACAACCTTTATACAACTCCTTGCAGCTTATAATGTTTTCAACAATGATGGGTTTTATATCACACCGCGTTTAGCTGAAAAATTCTATCAAAATGGACGCTTTACAAATCTTGATAATGATGTAAAAAAAGAAAAAATTCTTTCTAGCGAAGCCACTAAAACGATGCAAAATGTTCTTATAAATGTTATAGAAAAAGGAACAGGAAAAAAGGCAATTACACAAGGTATTATTGCAGGAGGTAAAACAGGAACGGCAAGAATAGCCGAAAGACAAGGTTACACCTCAAATCGCTACAATGCATCCTTTTTTGGTTTTGCAAATGATTTAAATCACGCCTATACCATAGGAGTTCTCGTAAGACATCCTACTAAACCCTATAGTTATTATGCTGCACAAAGTGCTTTGCCTATGTTTAAAGATGTTGTTGATATTTTAATCAATGAAGAATTTCTAACGCCTATACAAGACAATAACCAAACTAACACAAACAACTAGTTTGATACATCTTTAGAAAATATCACCTCAACAGCACCTATAAGTTCTTCAGCAATCTTAGCAGCAAAAGTTGTATCATTAAGTATTGAAATTCCTTCAGCTGTTGTGATTTTTCTTACTGAAATAAGATGTTCAACATTGCTCAAGGTTAAAGTATCGATTTCTTTTAAAATTTCTTTTCCTTTTTGAAGATTTTTAATAATCAAATAAAGCTTTTCACGATCTTCAACCACTCTAAGCTCTTCGATACTTCTTAAAAGCTCTCCTAAATTCGATCTAATTTTATTATACTCTAAAGCCAAAAATTCATTAGAAGAACTAGAATATTTCTTAATATTTGCTTGGATAATTTTTAAATTTTTAGTTGTTTCGACTAAATTTTTAGCTGCCATCTTAAAGGTAAAAATTTTATGATTCTTTGTTTCATCGTTAATATAAACTTGTGCTTTAGTTGAAAAATCAATAATAGCTTCAAAAAGAACCTTTATCCTAGTTTGATACAAATAGTCCAAATCCACATTTTTACTAAACCACCTTTTATTTTCTAAAATTTCTTTAAAACTTTTATCACTTTGTATATCTTTACGACTAAAACCTATAGCATGAGCAACAATTGCATAGGTATTGTTATAAAGATGCTCGCTTTCTTTCCTTAAAGCTTCGATGGCTGTGTCACTAAACTTAACCAAACTACTATCAAGATATAAAGGCTTGTCTTTATTCTTATCTTTAGGAGCTTTTACTATCTTATTTAAAAAAAGAACAATTTGAGGAGTAAAGAATGAAAAAAGCACAACACCAATTAAATTAAACAAAGTGTGAAATAATGCTACTTTCAAAGCTATATCTTCTATGTTTAATATAATGGATAAAAAATTAAGAAAATGTATAAAATAAGGAAAAATAAGCACTATTAAAAAAGCTATACCAAAATTAAAAATACAATTTGCAAACGCTAATTTCTTTCCTTCAATATTGGTACTTAAAGAAGCTAAAACAGCCGTTACAACCCCTCCAACACTAGTACCTAAATTTGCTGCTAAGGAATTTTCCAAACTGATTTGTCCAGCAAGTAAAGCAGCAACAATAATAGCCATTGTAGCTGTGCTTGATTGTATAACTCCTGTAAGCAAAGCACCTAATCCTAAAAAAACAAAAACTCCTTTAAAACCAGCAAAATCAAAGCGAGAAAGATCAATTATATGTTTAAAATTTTCAAAACCACTTTTAATATAATCCACACCCAAAAAGAAAAATCCTATACCAATAAAAATATTACCCAAACCCTTTAATACACTATCTTTTTGAAAGAAAAATAATACTCCAATAATCAAAAGTGGGATAGCTAACATTGAAATTTTAATATTTGTCAAACCAACAATCAGCCAAGAACTTGCCGTATTTCCTAAATTTGCTCCAAAAATAATCCCTATGCCCGCACCTAAAGAAATAAGCCCTGCACTCAAAAAAGAAATCGTAATAATAGAAACTAAAGTTGAAGATTGCATAATTAAAGTACTTAAAGTACCAAAAAGTATACTTTTTATCTTTGTATCAGTTGACTTTGCTAAAATTTTTTCAAGCAAACCACCACTAAAAGCTTTAAAACCTATACCTAAATTAGTCATTCCAATAAGAAGTATTGCCACTCCTGCTAAAAGATTGGCAAGCTCGTCATAACGAATTAAAATAAAAATCAGAACTAAAGCAAAAATGCTCCATGAAATAAATTTAAAATATTTTAAAGAATTTCTTTCCTCTTGCAATACCTAACCTTTTAATTTTTCAAATTCATTCATCAGAAATTCCCTCAAATTTTCAGCTTCTTCTTCGCCTTTTTCTAGATACTCAAGCAATAAATTTTCTAATTCTTTTAAAAAAGAAAAAAGTTCATTTTGCCAAATACTATCGTTTTTATTACTCAAATTCATGGTTTGTATGAAAGTCAGCTCCCTGCTTAAATCCCCAATTTTTTCTAAAAATTCATCTTTTTGATAAGAAATTTTTAATGCTAAATTAGTATTTTGGATATTTTCTTTAAATTCTCTGATTTTTTCATCGATTAAATCACAAAATTTCGGATAAATATCCATTTTAATAGGCTCTAAAAGAGTTCGCTCATCTATATTTAAAGTAAGCTTTTTAACAGCAAAATAAAGAGCTAAAAAAGACAAAGCTGCTATGAGTAAATAAATTCCTAGCATTAATAACCCTTAAGGGCTAGCATGCCACCATCTAAATTAATGCTTTCAAGTCCCAATTTTTCGGCTATAAATTCAGCTGCAACCATGCTTCTATGACCACTACGACAAATAAAAGCAAGTTTTTTATTTTCATCTCTTTTACTTTGAAATTCATCTAAAAATTTAGCATTTAAAAGCCCTTTATTATCATATAAAGCCACACATTGCGCATTAGGTAAAATGCCTTCTTCCCATTCTAAAGGAGTGCGCACATCAAAAATTTGATATGCGTTTAAATCTTGCTTTGTCCAAAGACTTGCAGGGATATTTTCTATCATGAAAAAGCCTTGTTGATGATTTTTGTAAGGCTTGCATTAAATTCAGCAGGATTATCCACGCCCATACCTTCGCTTAGTTTTGCCATATTTAAAACTAGGGTTGCTATATCTGCGCTAAAGGTTTCGTTGTTTTTAAGACCTGTAAAAATAGCGTGTTTTGGATTGATTTCTAAAATAGGTTTGAAATTTTGTTCTTGACCCATTTGTTTTAAGAGTTGTTGCATAGCAAAATCAGGTTTATTTTTATCATAAACTATACAACTTGGGCTATCTTTTAAACGACTGGTTAGTCTTACATCTTCAACTTGATCTTTTAGAAGTTCTTTAAATTTAGCTACAAGTGGAGCAAAAGTATTTTTTTCTTCATCGCTTAGTTCATTTTTATCTTCTACTTGATTGATGGCTACAAATTTCAAACCTTCAAATTCTAGCATAGGAGTTACTAAAGAATCAATCTCATCGTCCATGAGTAAAACTTCTATATTTTTTTGTTTATACTCTTCAAGTAAAGGAGAAGTTCTTAATAAACTTTCATTATTTCCTGCTATATAAAAAATTTCCTTTTGTTCGCCTTGAAGGTCATTTTTATACTCCTCTAAAGAGCGTAAATTTTCACCTTTAGTGCTTTTATAAAGCATGAGTTTTAAAAGACCATCTTTTTCTCCACCAAAACCATAAAGTCCTTCTTTTAATACCTTGCCAAAGGTTTTAAAGAAAGATAAGTATTTTTCTTTATCATTGTTTTTTAGTTTTTCAAGTTCACCTAAAATCTTTTTAACGCTAGCTTCTTTAACACCTTTTAAAATTTGATTTTCTTGTAAAATTTCACGGCTTACATTAAGCGGCAAATCTTCTACATCGATAATCCCACGCACAAAACGCAAATAAGTTGGTAAAAGTTCTTTATCGTCATCACTGATAAATACGCGTTTTACATAAAGTTTTAAGCCACTTTGATAATCCACACGGAATAAATCAAAAGGTGCATTTTGTGGTATGAAAAATAAAGAATTGTATTCTAATTTTCCTTCGCTTTTAGTGTGAAGATAAAGTAAAGGTTTGTTTGAATCATGAAAATTTTGCTCATAAAATCTTTCATAATCTTCTGCTTTAAGGCTTGATTTTTGCATTCTCCATAAAGCATTGGCTTTATTGATTTGAGAAATTTTAAGTTCAGTTTTCCCTTCTTCTTCGCCTTCTTTAGCAGGAGTAAATTCTTCTTTTTCCATGAAAATTGGAAATTGAATATGATTAGAATATTTTTCAATAATGCTTTCGATTTTATAAGTATTAGCAAACTCATCATCTTTTAAATATAAAGTAATGCTTGTTCCTTGTTCTTCTTTGTTTGCGTCATCAATCTCATAACCATTTGCATCAGAACTCCAAAGATAAGCTTTATCATCTAAAGCTTTTTTACTTAAAACTTCGATTTTACTAGCCACCATAAAAGCAGAATAAAAACCTACTCCGAATTGTCCTATGAGTTGAGAATCTTTTTTAGCATCACCGCTCAAATTTTCTAAAAAGCTTTTAGTACCGCTTTTTGCTATGGTTCCAAGGTTGTTGATAAGATCATCTTTATCCATACCTATACCATTATCACTAATGCTTAAAGTTTTTTTATCTTTGTCAATTTTGATTTCAATTTTAGGTTCGAATTTTAAGCTTTTATATTTATCATCACTTACGCTCAAAAAATTAAGCTTATCTAAAGCGTCGCTTGCGTTTGAAATAAGTTCTCTTAAAAAAATTTCTTTATTAGAATATAAAGAGTGTATCATAAGCTGTAAAAGCTGATTTACTTCGGTTTGAAATTGCATTTTAATCTCCTTTGTAATTTTTTAAAGTGGTATTTTAGCAAAAAATACAAATTCTAAAGTAAATTTAAAGATTTATTTGAAAATTATAAAACCAAGCCATGCGGCAAATAAACAAAGAAAGACATTTAAGATAATATTTAACGCAAAATGAAGATAATTTCCACTTTGCAAAAGAAGTAAATTTTGATAAGAAAAAGTAGAAAAAGTTGTAAAAGCTCCTAAAAAACCTGTACTTATAAAGCTTTTAAGCAAAGGAGATAAACCTTTATTTTGGGCATAAGAAAACAAAAGTCCTATGATAAAAGAACCCAAAACATTAACAAAAAGAGTTCCAAGGCTGATAGAATAAGGAAAAAATTTATTCACTAAATTTATAGAAAGCATTCTTAAGATTGCCCCTATAAATCCCCCAAAACCAACAACTAAAAGGGTATTTAGCAAAGCTTAGCTCTTTCTTGCTCGAGCAATTCTTGCATTTTTTTTCTGGTGTTTTCAAGCCATTTTTCATCATTTGTATCGACTAAATCCATACAAATGATTTTAAGTACTCCACTGCTTGCACTAAAACTTTTTGTGTCTAAAATTTTTGCAGAATCCACAATTAAAATAGGCTGAACTTTAAGATTTAATTTTTCACTTAAAATTTTTGCTCCACTTTGAAATTTAAGCATTTTTTCATTTTTAGATCTAGTTCCTTCTGGAAAAATAGCCAAAACCCTATCTTCGCTAATTCTTTCTTTTGCTTCTTTTAAAACTCGTACCAAATCACGCGGATTTTTTCTATCTATACAAAGAAGTTTTGGTTTTTTCATAGCGACTTTGAAAATAGGAATTTCTCCTAATTCTTTTTTGGCAATCCAGCATAAATTTTTAGGATATAATTCTTCTAAAGCAATGATATCTAAAGCACTTTGATGATTCATTAAAATCATCTGAGCTTGTGGATTAAAAGTACCAATGATTTCTTGTTTATAAGAGATGGTATATCTTTGAAATTTAGCCCAAATTTTGCGGATTTTCCAAAGTGTGTTTTGAGATTTTGTAAAGTAAAAACAAAAAACCACCAAAGCAACGCTTAAAACAAAAAAAATCCAAAAATAAAGAGCTTTAATTTTTTTGTAAATCATCTTTATTAACCCAACCTATTTTTCCATCAGAAAACAGTACTTTAATATAATTTTGTCTTTTGCCTAAAACTTCTACTTTTTCATCTGCATTTGCCGTATAAAAATAAGTTGAAGGCTCTGTAGGTAAAATTTTAGCCCTAGAACCAGCCTTGATAATTGCATTTTGAGTATTGGTATCTACAAGAAAACTAAGCGCAAAACAAACAACTGCCAAAGCCAGAATAATGTAATTTTTTCTCCATACAAATAAAGCTCCAAATAAAACCGCTAAAAACCATAAGGTATATTGTTTATAAATATTTAAGTCTTTATTTACAGGATTTAAATCACTCTGAGTGCTGATCTCATCGTCACTAATTTTTAGTTTTAAATTTATATTTTCAAGCTTTTTACTGTCCTTATTGAAATACGAAAATTCAAAATTTGTTTTACTTAATGGCAAAATAGCATAATAAAAAGCACTAGAAGCATTAAAATCCCCTTTTAAATTTTCAATGCCTTGCTTTTGAATTCCTTCTATAAAAAAGCTTTTAAGATTTGTATTGGTTGCGTTTAGTTCTACCATCATAATGATATTAGCATCATCAAAATAACTCGCTTTAACTTTTTTAATTTCCAAAGAACTTGCCACAAGGTGTGAAAAATCTTTATTGGATAAAGTATTTTCAAATTTGATAGGATTAAGATTGATATCAGCCTCTTGAAAAGCTTCATTATTTCTAAGAAGTTTGATAGAAATTTTACTCAAACTAGCATTTGAATTTTTAGCTTCAAACCATAAAGTTGTTTTATATTCGTTATTGATAAATTCCCATTTTGCATCTGGATTTAAAAAAGATAAATTAGTTTTTTCTACGCTTATGTTAAAATCAAATTTTGTATTTTCCGTAGTGCGAGCATAGATCGTAATAGGAAAAACTTCTCCAACATATACCCTACTTGGATATTCATCATTTGTAAGAACCAAACTCCCTTTAGCTATAAAAGGATCATCTACATTGCTTTCAAAGTCATTATTTTCATCGCTTGGCGGAATATTTTGATAAATTTTTTGTTCTTCTTGGGGTAATTTTTGTAATTCTTTTTGCATATTTTCATCTTGGCCGCTAAATACAGAAATTTCACCTCTGCCGAACAATACAACAACACTAAAAACTAAAGTTAATAAAATTTTCAAAATAAAAAGCCTTTAAGCATTTTCAAACCTAGTTCATTACCTAGAACTTTTTCACAAGCACGCTCAGGATGTGGCATGAGTCCAAAGATTTTTTTGTTTTCATCACAAATTCCTGCGATATCAAATACAGAACCATTTGGATTTGACTCGTATTTTAGAGTAATAAGATCTTTATCTTGCAATTCTTTTAAAGTAGCCTCATCAGCGTAATAATTTCCCTCTCCATGGGCAATTGGCAAATTAATAATTTCATCTTTTTTGAAATTTTTCAAAAAGGCATTATCATTAGAAACTACTCTTAAATTTTGGTTTTTTGAGATAAAGCTAAGATTGTTGTTATGCTTCATTGCACCTTTTAAAAGACCGCTTTCAAGTAAAATTTGAAAACCATTGCAAATACCTAAGATATATCCTCCCTTTTTTGCATGATTAAAAACACCTTGCATAACAGGAGCAAGTTTTGCAATAGCTGCACATCTTAGATAATCTCCATAAGAAAATCCGCCTGGCAAAACAACTAAATCTGCATCAAATTCTTTTTCTTCATGCCAAACAATCTGCGTTTTTACTCCAAGTTTTTCAAAGGCATAAGCTGTATCAAATTCACAATTTGTCCCTGGAAATCTAATAATAGCAACTTTCATTTTACTCTTTCTCAATTACAAGCTCATAATCTTCAATGACGCTATTTACCAACAACTCTTCACACATTTTTTTGACTTGTTCTTTGGCTAATTTTTCATCTTTCTCATCAAGAGAAATTTTGATTTGTTTTGCTATTTTTACTTCTTTTATGCTATTAAAATTTAAAGAATGCAAAGCTTTTTCCACCGCTTTGCCCTGTGGATCTAAAACCCCATTTTTTAAAGAAATATTTACAATAACTTCCATATTTTTCCTTAATTTAATATTCTTTTTAAAACTTCTTCGTAAGCCATTTTTACATTACCTAGATCTTGACGAAATCTATCTTTGTCTAATTTTTCATTACTAAATTTATCCCAAAATCTACAACTATCAGGACTTATTTCATCAGCTAAAACAAGCTCATTATCTTTAGTTAAACCCAGTTCGATTTTAAAGTCAATCAGCCTTAAATTCTTATTGTCAAAAAATGGAGTTAAAATAGAGTTAATCTTTCTAGCTATATTTTTAATTTCACTAATTTGAGCTTCATTTTGCACTAAATTTAAAATCAAACAATGCTCATCATTGATAAAAGGATCGCCTAAGGCATCATCTTTAAGACAAAATTCCACCAAAGCAAAAGGTAGTACAGTGCCATCTTTAATGCCCAGTCTTTTTGTAAGAGAACCTGTTGCAACATTGCGTACTATAACTTCAATAGGAACAATTTTACATTTTTTAACCACTTGTTCTGTATCGCTTATAGTTTCTACCAAATGGGTTTTAATCCCATTTTTTTCAAGCAAATGAAAAATTTCAGTACTGATTTTACAGTTTAATGCGCCTTTTCCACTTTCATTGCCTCTTTTTTCTGCATTAAAAGCAGTTAAATCATCTTTAAACTCACTAATTAGTAAATTTTCATCATCAGTTTTGAAAAGTTTTTTACCTTTTCCTTCGTAGAGCATTTCTTTTTTTGTCATTTTATTGTCCTTGTTTGATATTTAAAATTTTAATAGTATCAATAGCTGATTTTAACTGTGCGTCATCATTGATTTGTTTTTGACTGATTAGATTTTTATTGTCTTTATTTTCTTGTTTATCTTCTTTTTTATTTTTATCTATTTTTTCAAGCTCACTTTCTAAATGTTGTTTTAAGTCGCTTTCTTTTATAGAAAAACCATCTTCTTGAGTATTTACTTTACCTGGAAAAACTTCAATATCAGGTTTTACACCCACTGCTTGAATAGTACGGCCGCTTGGAAGATAATATCTTGCAATAGTAAGCCTTAAAGCTTCAGTTTTATTAATAGGTATGATTTGTTGAACACTACCTTTTCCAAAAGTATTTTCACCCACAATAACACCGCGTTTAAGATCTTGTAAAGCTCCACTTACGATTTCACTTGCACTAGCACTTCCACCATTTACAAGCACAACCAAAGAAGCATTAGAAATTTTGTTTTTAGGATCGGCTTTATATTCTTGATTTTCACTTGCGATGCGTCCTTTTTGAGAAACAATAACACCTTTATCTACAAATAAATTTACAAGTCCTATGGCTTGATTTAAAAGTCCACCAGGATTATTTCTAAGATCTAAAATAACCCCTTTAACATTAGGATATTTTTTAAGTTCTTTACTTGCCACATCTACAACATTTTTATCAAAATTTGTAACTCTAAGATAAAGAATGTTTTCATTTTCTATCATTTTTGCATAAACACTTTCTATCTTAATAATTTCTCTTGTAAGTGTAACATCAAAAGGTTTTGTTGTACCTTTTCTAAAGATGGTTAAAGTGATTTGAGTTTTTGGCTTACCACGCATTTTATCCACAGCATCATTGAGATTAATTCCCAAAGTGGCCTCATCATTAATTTTTAAAATAATATCTCCTGATTTTATCCCTGCTTTATCTGCTGGTGTTCCTTCTATAGGAGAAACAACTGTTAAAGCACCATCTTTCATACCTACGGTTATACCAAGACCACCAAATTCACCATTGGTTTGAATTTTCATATCATTAAAATCTTTTTCATTTAAAAAAGAAGAATGCGCATCAAGATTGCTTAAAAGCCCTGATAAAGATTTATCCACCAAATCGCTGATATTTTGATCATCCACATAATATTGCTCTACTATGGCAAGAGTTTTTGTAAGCTTATCTAAAGTTTCTAGGCGTTTTTGAACCTGCTCTTCTTTTTGATCAACTTTAGCTTGTAAATGACTCGTTAAAAATAGACATAAAATAAAAGTAGTGGCAAAGCCTGCAAGACCTGCAAAAAATCGTTTTGTTTTCAAAATAAGCTCCATTATTGAGTTTTAGTTTAAAGAGTAAATTTTAATAAAAATTACTTAAAACTTCGTAAATAAATTTAAATTCTTAAAAATATGTTAAAATAGACTAAAAATTCCAAAAAGAAAGTTAATACAATGTGCCAAGAAAAACATACTCATACACATTCTCAAAAACATCTTAAAGCAGTTTGCAATCGTCTAAGTAGAACCATAGGGCATTTAAGTGCTATTAAAAGAATGGTTGAAAATGACAAAGACTGTAGTGAAATTTTAATCCAGCTTGCTGCCATAAAAGCCGAAGTTAACAATACCGCAAAAGTAGTTTTAAAAGAACATTTAGCTCATTGTATGGTACATGCTATAGAAGAAAATGATATTCAAAGCATAGAAGAATTAAACAAGGCTATAGATATGTTTATGAAATAATCTAAAATTAGTCATTTGTCCTATTATTTAAAAAATTTTACTCAATTAACTTGACATTATATGACTAAAGTTATATAATGTCAAGTATATAAACTAAATAAAGGATAAAACATGACAAATATACAAGATTTTTTAACTGATAATATGCTTTCAAACCTTGAAAGTGCAGCATCTTTAGCTATACATTCTAAAAATACCGAAGTCGTATCTTTGCACCTTTTATGGGCTTTAAGCGTAGATAGTACAAGTATTTTAAATCAAATTTTAAATAAATTAAATATTTCTAAAGAAGCCTTAGAGCTTGAAATTAAAAGCAGAATTTCAAAACTTGCAACGAGTTCAAATGTAAGCCGTGAAAATATACGCTTTTCCAATGAACTTATAAATTCATTAGAAAATGCTAAAGGATTGATGAGTGCTAATGGAGATAGTTATTTAAGTGTGGATACTTGGCTTATAAGTGAAAGTCAAAAAAGTCCTATTAAAGAAATTTTAGCGCAATTTTTAGATTTAAGAGAATTTCAAAAAGAGCTTGAAAGTCTAAGGGCAGGACGCAAAATCGATAGCAAAACAAGCGATGAAACCTTAGATAGCTTAAATAAATTTGGTATAGATTTAACCTTAAAAGCAAGTGAGGGTAAACTTGATCCTGTTATAGGTAGAGAAGAAGAAATCGAACGCTTGATGCAAATTTTAATACGTAAAACCAAAAATAACCCTATACTTTTAGGTGAACCAGGTGTAGGAAAAACAGCTATAGTAGAAGCTTTAGCGCAAAGAATTATCAAAAAAGATGTTCCAAAATCTTTACAAAATAAAAAAGTCATCGCTCTTGATATGAGTGCTTTAATTGCAGGCGCAAAATACAGAGGAGAATTTGAAGATAGATTAAAAGCTGTGGTTAATGAAGTGATAAAAAGTGAAAATATCATTCTTTTTATCGATGAAATTCACACTATAGTAGGTGCTGGAGCGAGTGAAGGCAGTATGGATGCGGCAAATATTTTAAAACCCGCTCTTGCAAGAGGTGAACTCCATACCATAGGCGCAACTACTTTAAAAGAATATCGTAAATATTTTGAAAAAGATGCAGCCTTGCAGCGCCGTTTTCAGCCTGTAAATGTAGGTGAGCCAAGTGTTAATGAGGCTTTGGCTATGTTAAGGGGTATAAAAGAAAAGCTTGAAATTCATCATAATGTAACTATAAATGATAGTGCTTTAGTAACTGCAGCTAAACTTTCAAAGCGTTATATAGCAGATCGTTTTTTACCTGATAAAGCCATTGATTTAATCGATGAAGCTGCAGCTGAACTGAAAATGCAAATTGAAAGTGAACCAAGTTCTTTAAGAAAAGTACGCAAAGATATAGAAACTTTAGAAGTTGAAAATGAAGCTTTAAAAATGGAAAATGATGAGAAAAATCAAAAAAGACTCGATGAAATCACAAAAGAACTAGCTAATTTAAAAGAAAAACAAAATGCCCTAAATTCACAGTTTGAAAATGAAAAAAGTGTTTTTGATGATATAAGCACTAAGAAAAAAGAAATTGATCTACTTAAAAATGAAGCTTCTTTAGCTAAAGCTAGAGGTGAATTTCAAAAAGCAGCCGAGCTAGAGTATGGAAAAATTCCAAGTCTTGAAAAAGAAGTAGAAATTTTAGAAGATAAATGGAAAAAAATGAGCGAAAATGGAGTTTTACTTAAAAATCAAGTAGACGAGGATTTGGTTGCTGGAATTTTAAGCAAATGGACAGGTATTAGCGTGCAAAAAATGCTAACCTCTGAAAAACAAAAATTCTTAGAAGTGGAAAAACATTTAAAAGAAAGTGTCATAGGACAAGATAAGGCCTTAAGTGCTTTAGCTAGAGCCATTAAACGCAACAAAGCAGGACTTAATGCGGACAATAAACCTATAGGAAGCTTTTTATTTTTAGGGCCAACAGGGGTAGGAAAAACACAATCAGCTAAAGCTTTGGCGAAATTTTTATTTGATGATGAAAAAGCAATGATTCGCTTTGATATGAGTGAATTTATGGAAAAACATAGTGTTTCAAGACTCTTAGGTGCGCCTCCAGGATACATAGGGCATGAAGAAGGTGGAGAGCTTACTGAAGCTGTACGAAGAAAACCTTATAGCGTGCTTTTGTTTGATGAAGTTGAAAAAGCACATAAAGATGTATTTAATGTGCTTTTAGGGATTTTAGATGATGGTAGAGCAACCGATAGCAAAGGTGTAACAGTGGATTTTAAAAATACCATTATCATTTTAACTTCTAATATCGCCTCAAGTGCCATTATGAATTTAAGTGGAAAAGAACAAGAAGATGCGGTAAAAAATGAGTTAAAAAATTTCTTTAAACCTGAGTTTTTAAACCGCTTGGATGATATTATCACCTTTAATCCACTTGGAAAAGATGAAGCTTATGAAATAGTCAAGCTTTTATTTAAAGATTTACAAATGAGCTTAGAAAACAAGGGGATAAAAGCAAGTTTAAGCGAAAATGCAGCCCTTTTAATCGCTAAAGATGGTTTTGATCCTGATTTTGGTGCTAGACCTTTAAGAAGAGCTATTTATGATCTTATAGAAGATAAATTAAGCGATATGATACTTGCTGATGAACTTCATGAAAATGATAGCATTATCATTGATGCAAAAGATGATGAAATAATCATCAAAAAAGCTTAATCATTTTGAAAGTAGAAAGGAACTACTTTCAAAATATAATCTCACTTTCATTAAATTTCATATTTGCTTTTGGTAATGGTGATTTGGTGGTATAATAAGCACTTTCTCCTTTATAATTTCCACGATAAACTCCATTAGGAATGCTAAATTTTCTAGTTGTATCAGGGAATTTTTCTATATATTGAGTTAAAAATTCTCTAAACACAGGAGCAGCCGTTCTAGCGCCACCTTCTGTATAACGCATAGGCTTGTTGTTATCATTTCCATACCAAATGATTGCTTCTATTTCAGGCGTAAGTCCACAAAACCAAGCATCAACACTTTTATTCGTTGTTCCTGTTTTTCCTGCTATTTCTATATCTTTTACTCTTGCATTACGCCCTGTGCCTTTTTCAACAACATTTCTCATCATATCTAAAACCAGAAAACTTTGCGCTTCATCGCTGACTTTACGCTTATTTGAGTTAAATTCCATGATGGTTTTACCGGTTTTATCCTGAACTTGTCTGATAATTTGAGGATCTTTAATCGTTCCATAGTTCCCAAACATGGTATAAAATTTCGAATACTCCAAAGGAGAAATACCAAAACTTCCCAATACGATTGATAAATTAGGCGGTATATCTTTAAATCCAAATTCCATTAGTTTAGAGTAAAGAACATCAAGCCCCATATCAAGTGCGAGATTAATGGTAGCTAAATTTCTTGATCTTGTTAAAGCTTCTTTTAAGGTAATTAAACCTAAAAATTTACCCCCTTCATTTTTAGGTTTCCAATCCTCATTATTACCCGCTCCACCTTCAAAAATTCTAGAAATATCAGCAATTTCACTCATAGGTGAATATCCTAAATTAATCGCCACTTGATACACAAAAGGTTTAAAAGAGCTTCCAGGTTGACGCATACTTTGAGTAGCACGGTTATAATTACTTTTTTCATAATCAATCCCACCTACCAAAGCTAAAACATCGCCACTTTGATGATTTACCACAACCATAGCTCCATTTAAAGTGCTTAAATTTGCATTTTTATCACGTTTTACTATCTCATCATAACCAAATTTCAAAGCATTTTGCGCCATATTTTGAACATCTAAGTCTATATTTAAAATGATTTTATATCCACCTGTTTTTAAGTCTTTGATATTAGGACTTAATTGTTTAATCACTTCATCTACGACATAAGGAGCAGCATTTTGAGTAAGCGTATCATCATAAACTTGCGGAATTTCTTTAATGGCTGTATCATAATCTGCTTTTGAAATCCAACCTAGATTATACATTCTTGAAATAACATTATTTGCTCTTGAGATGGAAAGATCTAAATGCTTTGTAGGATCATAACTGCTAGGTGCTTTTGGCATACCTACTAACATAGCAATCTCTTTAAGGCTTAATTCATTTAAATTTTTATGAAAATACCCCAAAGCTGCGGTTTTTACTCCATAATACCCATGTCCAAAAAAGATAAAATTTAAATACCTTTCTAAAATTTGCTCTTTAGTTAAAATGGTTTCCATTTTATAAGCAAGCAAAGCTTCGCGAATTTTACGCGTAATAGTTCTTTCAGGGGTTAATTCCGTGTTTTTAATAAATTGCTGGGTAAGAGTGGAAGCTCCTTCCATGGTTTTTCCACCGCTTTTTATGATTTTTACAGCAGCTCTAAAAATGGCATCGATATTAACTCCATTATGTTCAAAAAAGCTTGTATCTTCTATAGCAACCAAAGCTTCTATAAGGCGTGGAGGAAGCTCTTCATAAGGAGCGTAAAAACGATGCTGTTCAAAAATATTAGCCACAAGCTTGCCATTTCTATCGTAAATTTGTGTTGTAAGAGGAGGTTTGTATTCTTTAAAAGTATAACCCTCAGTATCAGCACTTGTGAAAAGATAAGCCACATAAATAAATCCAGCTATAAACAAAAGAGTAAAAAATGAAAAAATATATTTTAATATTTTCATAAATAAGCCTTTAAAGTTTGGATATCAAGCCCTAAAGCAGTGCTTAGATTTCCTACTTGTTGGGTGATGAAATTTTGATGAAAACCCTCACACATAATGCAACCCGCCTTGCCTTTATAAAGATCATTTTCTACATAATCTTTTAAAGCATTTTCATCAAAATTTTTAAAATAAAGCGTAGTTTTTGAAAGAGAAAAAACTCTTTTTTCAGGTTTTACAAGCAAAAAAGCCGATAAAATACTTGCATACTTGCCATTTTGCAAGGCAAGCATTTCATAGGCTTCTTTTTTATCCTTTGCTTTGGTAAGAATTTTTTCATCTATACAAACTATACTATCTGCAAAAAGTAAATTTTGGTTTTGAAAATCTTTGCCTAAAGCACTTAAAAATTGTTTTTCTTTTTCAAGAACTATTTTTTGAACATATAAAAAAGGTGAAATATTTTTATTTAAATTTTCATCATAATCAAAACTAACTTGCCTAAAATCAATCTTTGCGGTTTTAAGCAAGTTAACCCTTGAAATGGAACTTGAAGCAAGAATTAACATTAAAGTGCTTTTTCTATCGTTTCTAAGCTTTGTTTTAAAGCTTCATCAATTTTGTTTAAATCTTTTCCACCTGCAGTAGCAAAATCATCTCTTCCGCCACCATTTCCACCTAAAATTTGCGCCGCTTCTTTAACTAAAGCTCCTGCTTTTAAAGGCGCATCTTTAACACCAGCTGCTAAAGTGATTTTTTCATCTTTTACTTGGATAAGTAAAATCACCACTTTAGCAAATTTGTTTTTAAAATCATCAATCATAGCTTTAATATCGCCATTATCTATACACTTTACGCAAATTTCAACACCTTGGATATTTTTAGAATCAAGCTCGGTTTTACTTGAGTTTTTAAGCTCATTTTTTAAACTTAAAATTTCATTTTTAAGTTTCTTAATCCCGCTTAAAATATCATTATTTTTAAGCTCATTTTTTGCTTTAGAAAGTTCTTCAAGTTGATTTTTTACAAATTCTAAAGCCGCTTTAGAAACCACAGCTTCAATGCGTCTAACTCCAGCACTCACACCACTTTCTTTAACTATGTAAAAACTTCCTATTTGAGCAGTATTTTTAACATGAGTTCCTCCGCAAAGTTCCTTGCTTTCACCTAGAGTTAAAACACGCACATTGCCTTGATATTTTTCATTAAACAATGCTATGGCACCGCTTTTTTTAGCTTCTTCTAAAGGCATATTTTCTAATATAGCTTCACTTGAGTTTATAATCATTTCATTCACTCTTTTTTCAATGCTTTCTAGCTCTTCTTTGCTTAAAGCTTTATGATGAGTAAAATCAAATCTTAGTTTATTGCTTTCAACCAAAGATCCTGCTTGGCTTACATGAGAACCTAAAATTTCTCTTAAAGCATGGTGCAAAAGATGAGTAGCTGAGTGGTGGCGTGCGATTTGCTCTCTTTTTTCTGTATCGATTTTTGCATGAACCGTATCGCCAACTTTTAGTTCTTCACCTACTTTTACAAAGCTAAGATTGAGATTAAAAAACTTTTGCGTATCTAAAACTTCACACTTAGCTATAAACCCACTATCAGCACTTTGCCCCCCACTTGTCGCATAAAAAGGTGTGTTTTCAAGCATCACCCAACCCGTATCTTTAAGGGTAGAAACTTCTTTAAAATCTTCATCTAAAAGGGCTAAAATTTTACTTTCGCATTCTGCTTTTTCATAACCTATGAAATGATTTTCTCCAAATTTTTCAAGCAAGTTTTTAAAATCTCCGCTTGCAGTTTTATCTCCACTTCCTTTCCAAGAAGCCTTAGCGCGTGCTTTTTGCTCATTCATTAAAAGTTCAAATTTTTCTTCATCAACTTTGAGGTTTTTTTCCCTTAGCATATCAGCCGTTAAATCAAGCGGAAAACCATAAGTATCATAAAGCTTAAAGGCTACTTCTCCGCTAAAAATTTCTTTGGTGTTTTTAAGCTCTTCATTAAAAATTTCAATCCCATTGTCTATAGTGCTTAAAAATCTTTCTTCTTCAAGGCGAATTTGTTCTTTTATAAAGTCTTTTTTCTCATTAAGATAGGTATAATGTCCACCCATTAAATCGCATACAACATCAACTAGTTTATACATAAAAGCTTGTTTAAAACCTAGCAAATATCCATGCCTTAAAGCACGACGCAAAATACGACGCAAAACATAGCCTCTGCCTTCTTTGTCAAAACTTACCCCTTGCGCAAGTAAAAATACACTTGATCTTATATGATCGGCTATTACTCTAAAACTTGCTCCACTTTCATAAACATAAGTTTTATTACAAAGTTTTGAAATTTCATTGATGATTGGCATAAAAAGCGAGCTATCAAAATTACTAAATTTACCTTCTTTAATCGCTGTTACCCTTTCAAGCCCCATTCCTGTATCAATACTTGGCTTTGGCAGTGAGCTAAGCACTCCATCAGCGCTTCTTTCGTATTGCATAAAAACAAGATTCCAGATTTCTAAAAATCTATCTCCATCTCCACCCATATAATCTTCGCTTGAGTTAAAATGCTCTTGTCCTTGGTCATAAAAAATCTCACTACAAGGACCACAAGGACCAGTATCGCCCATTTGCCAGAAATTATCTTTATCACCAAATTTGTAAATTCTTTCTTTTTGAATGTGTTTTTGCCATAGATTAAAAGCTTCATCATCGTTTTCATGCACGGTTACATAAAGTCTATCTTTAGGTAGTTTTAAAACTTCAGTTACAAATTCCCAAGCATAAGCTATGGCTTGTTCTTTAAAATAATCTCCAAAGCTAAAATTTCCAAGCATTTCAAAAAAAGTATGATGGCGTGCGGTATATCCTACATTATCTAAGTCATTGTGTTTTCCACCCGCTCTTATACAAGTTTGACAGCTTGTTTTGCGTGGAGGGTTTGGGCGTGGAAATTCTCCTGTAAATATACTTTTAAAAGGCACCATACCCGCATTAGTAAAAAGTAAAGTTGCATCATCAGGAACTAAAGGACTTGACGGGGTTATCTCATGTCCTTTTGATGCAAAAAAATCCAAATAAGCTTTTCTAATATCCATGAATTTTCCTAAAGAAATTTTTATAAAAACATATCATACCAAAATTACTTTAAATTAAGTAAAACTAAAATACAATAAACATTTTTATTTAATTTTATTTCTCTAAGGTTTTTTATGAATTTTATCAATCTTCAAGCCCAATATCTCGCATACAAAGATGAAATCAATACTGAAATTGAAAGCGTTTTATCAAGCTCTTCTTTCATAGGCGGTGTAAAGCTTAACGAATTTGAGCAAAATTTATCTCATTTTTTAGGTGTTAAACACGCTATAGGTTGCTCAAGTGGAACCAGTGCTTTATATCTTGCCTTAAGAGCTTTAGATATTGGCAAAGATGATGAAGTTATAGTGCCTAGTTTTACTTTCATAGCAACAGCTGAAGTTGTGGCCTTAACAGGTGCAAAACCTGTTTTTGTAGATATAAATCTATCAAATTACAATCTTGATTTTGAAGCAGTGCAAAAAGCAATAACCCCAAAAACTAAAGCTGTTATAGCAGTGAGTATGTTTGGACAAATGAGTGATTTAAGGGCTTTAGAAGAAATTTTAAAAGATAAAAATATCACTTTGATCGAAGATGGTGCACAAAGTTTTGGCGCAAGTTTCAAAGGAGAAAAATCCTGCTCTATAGCTAAAATTTCATGCACAAGCTTTTTTCCCTCAAAACCTTTGGGAGCTTATGGCGATGGTGGGGCTATTTTTTGCCATGATGATGAAGTTGCTAAAAAAATAAGAATTTTACTCAATCACGGACAAACTCAGCGTTATAAACATGAATTTATAGGTATAAATGGACGCCTTGATACTTTACAAGCGGCGATTTTAAATGTTAAGTTAAAATACCTAGAAAAAGAATTAGACAAAAGACAAAAATTAGCACAAACTTATAATGCAAATTTAAAAAACTGCCAAATTCCGCAAATTGATCCAAATGCTTTTAGCGCTTATGCACAATACAGCGTTTTAGTTGAAGATAGATCTAGTGTATTGCAAAAATTTGAAAAAGCTAATATACCTTATGCTATACACTATCCAACCCCTTTGCATAAACAACCTTGCTTTAGTAAGTTTTCAAATTTAGAACTTAAAAATTCAGAATATGCAAGCAAACACATCTTATCTTTGCCTTTTTCACCTTTTTTAAGCGAAGAAGAACAAGAACAAGTTATTTATATTTTTAAAGATTAACTCCATGAAAATAGGTATCATAGGCCTTGGAAAAATGGGGCAAAACCACTTAAATGAACTTAGCAAAAATTCTCATTTTAAGCTTAATGCACTTTTTGATCTTTGCAAAAATCCAAATCTAAATATTTTTGATGATATTTTTTATGATGATTTGAATAAATTTTTAAATCAAAATAATGATATTATCATCATAGCAACACCTACAAATTCACATTTAGCAATAGCAAAAAAAGTTTTTAAACAATGCAAATGCGTTTTAATCGAAAAGCCTTTAGCTCTAAATTTAAAAGAAATAGACGAAATTTCAAATTTAGCTAAAGAATACAGCATAAAAGTAGGCGTAGGTTTTTGCGAAAGATTTAATCCTGCAGTTTTAGCCCTAAAAAAAGAGCTTGAAAATGAAGAAATTATCAGCATTAACATACAAAGATTTTCACCCTACCCGCAAAGAATCAGCGATGTAGGGATTTTGCAAGATTTGGCTGTACATGATCTTGATTTGCTTTGTTTTTTAAGCAAGCAAGAAATAACAAAAACCAATTTGCTTAAAAAATACACTCAAGATCAAACAAGAGAAAGTGAAAGCATTATTCTATGTGGGCTTGAAAAATGTATTGCTAGCATACATCAAAGTTGGAATAGCACACAAAAACTAAGAAAAATTCATCTTATTACTAAAAATCATTTTTATGAAGCCAATTTAAATGATTTTTCTTTATTAAAAGATGGAAATTTTATAGAACTTACTCAACAAAGTCCACTTTTTTCAGAACACGAAGCTTTGTTAAAACTTATCGATAATCAACCCAATCATCTAGCCAGCACGAGCGATGCTTACAAAGTTCAAGAAATTTTAGAAAGGTTTGCGTGAAATTAGTTTTATTTTTAAATATGGGCGGAGCTACGAATTTACAAGATTGTGAAGTTTTTTTAAAAAATATGTTTAATGATCCTTATATTTTAGGAATCAAAAATCGATTTTTAAGAAAATTTGTAGCATGGATCATAACAAAGGCTCGCGTTAAAGCCATGCAAGAAAACTATAAAAAAATGGGCGGAAAATCCCCTTTAAACGAACTTACTCAAAGCCTGTGTGACAAGCTTAATTTAAAACAAGATGAATTTAAATTTGATTTTGTAAATCTTTATGTGCCTCCTTTTGCCACAGAAATTTTGCAAAAATACACTTTAAATGAAAGTGATGAAATCATTCTTTTTCCACTTTATCCGCACCATTCTTGCACCACAGTAACTTCATCTTTAGAAGTTCTGCAAAATGAAATTTCAAAGCAAAAAATTCAAGCAAAAGTAAAAACTATAGATATTTTTTACAAAAATGAACTTTATAATGAGATGATAATTTCGCACATTTTGGCTAAAAAAAATAAATTTGATGCCAAAATTTTGATTTTTTCAGCGCATTCTTTACCACAAAGCATTATTGATAAGGGTGATTTATACGAAAAGCATGTAAATAATCATGTAGAAATTTTAAAAGAAAAATTAAAAGATCATTTTGATGAATTTATTTTAGCTTATCAGTCCAAACTAGGCCCTGTAAAATGGCTTGAACCAAATACAAGCGATATTTTGGCAAATTTAAACGATAAAGCTTTGATTTATCCTATTTCTTTTTGTATAGATTGTTCTGAAACGATTTTTGAACTAGGTATGGAGTATAAACATTTAGCAAAATGTGATTATGATTTAATAAGTTGTCCTAATGATAGTGATGAATTTATGGAATTTATTTTAAAATATTTATCTGATCTTAACCAAGAATGAATTTGAGACCCTTGTCTATCATTTTTTTAAAGAATAACAAGGACTTTTTGGTAAAAATTTAGCTGACTAAGCCAAAGTATAAGCTTTTTCTCCGCGCAAACTCACATCTAAGCCTTTTTGTTCTACTTCTTCTTTCGCTCTTAAGTCTACAAAATAAGAAATAATCTTAAGAATAATAAAGCTTATGAGAGCTGAAAAAACATACAAATCATAATAGCAAGAAATTGCTCTTTTAAAAGCTCTAAACTTCCACTGATAAAAAATCTCGCCAAGCGCATTTTAAGCAATCACATTAGGATTTACTTTAGCACTTGCAAAAAGCCCTGTAGCAATTCCTCTCAAACACCTCCGATTCCGTGTAAAGAAAAAGCATCTAAAGAATCAATCCTATTTGAGTTTGTATTTAATAAAACTCAAACCAAAACAACAAAATACAGAAAGACAAAGCTCCTATAACAAGAGAAGCATAAAATCTACATAACCGCAACTACAAGCCCACTAAGTCCACCTAAAATAGTCAGTTTTTATGGATGAGCCACTCAAGCACTACCCATTGTAAAGCAATGACACTAAAAACAATAAAGCAATTCATTATGGTATTGAATGTATTTTTACTTCTTACCATACCCAAATAAAACATTGCTAAAGCTGGAGTCATAAGCAAAACTAGCAGAGTACACAATACAATAAAACTTGAATTTACCGCATTCGCTTACCTACCCTTTCTTACAAAATATAATTACAAGATAATTATATTTAAAATGATTTAAAAAATATAAATTTAAGAAATATTTTATATATTTTTTTATAAAAGTTTATTTTTTTATTTTAAATTACTATAAATAGGGATTTAAAAAATATTTTACTTCTCTATGATTCAAATTTACTAGCATTAAAATACAAATTTGGGCCAAGCTAAAAAACAACAAAGATAAAAAAGGATTATTGTAAGATGATGAAGAAAAAATTTGATTATTTAATAAAATTATCTAATATTAAAAAAGTAATTGCGCTTTAAAATGATCTAAAAGCTCTTCTTGAGCTTTTAAAATATCATCGGTATTTAACTCAAAATCAATCTTGTCTGGTTTTTTATAAGTTTTATCATAATACTCCAAAAGCATAACAATAAGCTTTTGCCATTCTTTTTTCTCATAACTTTGAAGCAATTCTTGGCGTAAATTTAAGCTGATATAAGGGCTGATTTTTTGCACACATTGTTGAAATTTTAAAGGAGTCATTTTTTCTTGATAAATTTTTTGTATTCTTTTAACGCGATTTTCCAAAGAACAAAAACAATAAATTTTAAAAGCCTTTTGCATTTTTTCATAAAATTTCAAAGGTAAGATGATATCCCCTATTTTGCGACTTTCACTTTCTATGAAAGCAAAATTTTCTAAATTTTGCATATTGTGAAAAAGTTCTGCTTCAAAAGCTTTTTGCGTAGGTTGTTTTCCTAAAATATCACCAAAAGATGAGCCTAAATGATTTGCCATTTTTTCTAAATTTATAGCTTGTGGGAGTTGTTCTAAAAGCTCTGTTTTTCCACAGCCTGTATTGCCGCAAAGAGCAAAAAAATCAAAATTTATTTCATTTTCAAAATAACGCGTTACAAAAGTTCTATAAGCTTTAAAGCCACCTTTTAAACGCACCACTCTAAAACCAAGCTCACTTAAAATCACTGCGATAGATTTTGAACGCAAACCCCCACGAGAACAATAAATCCCCACCTTTTCTCCTATGCGAAAATTTTGAGTGATTTCTAATATATGTTTAGCGGTATTTTGACAAATATAACTCGCACCCCTAGCCTTGGCTAAAGCTTGATTTTTCTTATAAATCGTTCCTATTTCTTGATATTCTTCATCATTGAGTGCATAAAAATTTAAAGCTCCTATCAAATGAGAATGCAAAAATTCTCTAGGGCTTCTTGCATCGATTAAAAGAGAGAAATTTTCTTTTTGAAATTCTGTAAATTCAACTTCACTGAGCATTTTTAAAAGCCAAAACAAGTTTTTGATAAACTTGCTCGATATTAGTGCCACAAACCCTAGTTTCTCCTATGGTTGTGATAAAATTTGTATCTCCTGCCCAGCGTGGCACTAGATGATAATGACAATGAAAAGCTATGCCAGCTCCTGCATCTTTGCTTAAATTCATACCGATATTGACCCCATTTGCATGGATTTGCTCTTTTAAAATTTTTACCCCCAAACGCACAAAATGGCTCATTTCTTGCCAAATTTCATCGCTTAAATTTTCTATATGCTCTTCATGTACATAAGGAATCACCATAAAATGCCCCGCAGAATAAGGATAGCGGTTCATCACTCCAAAACAATGCTTTGCTCTAAAAATCACACCTAATTCTTTATCACTTTTGATCTTATTAGCACAATCACAAAATGGACAAATGCTTTTTTCTTTTTCAAAATACTCACTCCGCCATGGTGCATACAAATACTGCATTTTCCCTCCTTAAAGCAAAGCTTTTAAAGCCTTTCCTTCATCTTTTTCGCGCATAAAATATTCGCCGATTAAAAAAGCATCAACGCCTAAATTTTGCAAATGCTCTAAAAATTCTTTATTTTCTAAACCACTTTCTGCGATGATGATTTTTGAATTTGGGATTTGTGGGATAAGTTTTTCGCACAAACTCATATCCATAGTAAAATCCTCTAAATTACGATGATTGATACCAATGATATCCGCTCCAGCAAAAATAGCCTTACTCAAATCCTCTTTATCATGAATTTCAACCAAAGCCTCAAGACCTAAATGTCTTGCAAACTCAAGCAGTTTTTTAAGCTCTTTCATGCTTAGCATTTTAGCGATTAATAATACAAAATCCGCCCCATAAACCAAAGCTTCTAAAATTTGATACTCATCAAAGATAAAATCTTTTCTAAGTAAAGGAATTTGCGTATAACGGCGTATAAGACTTAAGTATTCTAAAGAACCTTTAAAAAAATGCGGCTCAGTTAAAACAGAAATCGCCGCAGCTTTGTTCTTCTCATAATTTAAAGCGATACTCAAAGGATCAAAGTCTTCTCTAATGACTCCCTTGCTAGGGCTTGCTTTTTTTACTTCTGCTATGATTTTAACTTCTTTTTCTACTCTTTTTAAAGCCTTAATCACATCTTTTGGAAAGAAAGGATTTGAAGCTAAAGAACGCCCTAACATATCATAAGGAAGTTTTAGTTTGCGTTCTTTTAAATCTTCTTTTGTTTTTTCAAAAATTTTATCCAATATCATGGTTTTATACACGCCTTTATCGCTTTTATATGAGCTTTGCTCTCATCAGAATTTGCAAATTCTTTATCATCTAATGTTTGTTTTAAAATTTCCCATGCTTGCTTACAATCGCCTAGTTTATAATACCCCCAAGCTAAAGAATCTAAATAATACAAATTCTGTGGATCTTTTTCTAAGGCAAGTTTCACAAGCTCTATACCTTTTTTAACATCTAAATCATAATCTATAAGCAAATATCCATAGTAGTTTAAATACAAAGCATTGCTATCTTTATCGATAGCCTGTTCGAATTTTTCTTTTACAGAATCAATTACTTTTGGAGTGATTTTTTTAGCTTCATTTGCAGCTTCAAATTCAAAAACTGCCGCTCGTAGAAGATATTCTTTATTTTTTGTTTTATGATAAAGAGCTAAACTCATTTTTTTAGCATCATCAAAGCGTTTTAAATTCTGATACAAAGCGAGTTTAATGTCATCATCTAAATCATACTGCAAAGAAATTTTTAAAGCTTCTTCTGTTTTGCCTTGAGAATTTAAAAGCTCAACTAAAGCCAATACAAAACTTTTATTTTTGGTAAGTTGATAAAGCTCTTTATATATACTTTTTAAAGCTTCGATATTTTTTTCATCAAAATAAATTTTAGCAAGCAAGACGCAAGTTTTGAGAGTGCAACCATTGGTTTTTCTTGAAAATTCTAAAACATTTTTAATATTTAAAGTATCATTCAAAATCGCATAAATTCCTATGAGTTTAAATAAAATTTCTTCATTTTGCACTTGATTATAAGCAGATCTATAGTATTTTGTAGCATTTTTTAAATCATTTTTTTTAACCAAAATATCCCCGTAAAGCTCTAAATTTCTAGGATCACTATCCTTTTTTGTTAAAAGCTCTTTCATAAGTTTTTGAGCATTGTTGATATCATTTGAATTTAAAGCATAAAGAGCACTAAGTCGCTTAAGATTGTCATTTTGATTTAAATAAGGCTTTGCTAGATTATTTAACTCTGCTTGCTTGTCAAGATTGTTTGCTAAAGTAAGTAAAAATGCATTTTCTAAAAAATTAGTATTATTATAATCTTGATAAAGACTTAAAAATTCATCTCTGGCTTCTTTGTATTGTTTATAATACTCATAATTATAAGCCTTCATAACCCTTAAATCAAAATCATTGCTTTTATATTTTGTATAATCAGGATAAACAACATTGATTTTTGAACTTCCACAAGCTGCCAAAAAAAAGGCTGCTAAGACAAATAACAAATACCTATACATTCTTTTTCTAATTCCTTTTGATGTGTTTTAAAATATTCCCAAAATGGAAAAGTTCTGCATTGTTTTGGACGAAAATCGTAGATACTGCAATTTCTTTTTTGGGTATCAAAAAAAATGCAAGCAAAGCCATCTTCAAATTCGACTTCCTTAAAACTCATTTTAAAGCCTACTTTTCTCAAGTATTTTTCAGCAAATTCTTTGCTTTCTAAATTTAAATGCTTTCTTAATGCTTCTAATTCTTCCATGCTCGCAAAAATATTGCCACTTTCTCCAGTGCAACACTTTCCACCGCATTTCTCACAAGCATTTTCATCAAAAGCATAAGAAAAATTTTTATCAAATATCATAACTTTTTAACCTAAATCTTAAGTGAATTTCTTGCATTTGTTTGCTTAAAATTTCATTTTCATATACAAAAAAAGGAGATAAAATCTCACAAGGCGATTTTGAACCTTTTTTTACCTGTATCAAAACAAGTCTTGCTTTTTTGTTTTTATGTGTATGTACAAAGCAAAGCTTTGTTATTTTCATTTTCATATCTTTTAAAATAAAACAAATTTCATCTAAAGCTAAAGCTTCATAGCAAAAATACAAAGTACCATTTGGTTTAAGCATAGAATTTGTTTTAACTAAAAAGCTATGCAAGGGTAAAAATTCTTGAAATTTACTTATAGCTTTATGCTGATCTTCACTCTTGTAAGCTCCTTGTCTATAAAATGGAGGATTGCAAACTATGAAGTCAAATTTTTTTATGCTTTGAAATTGATTGAAATCATCATGAAAAATATCGCCTTGTATTTGGTTGGATTTTAAATTTTTTTCAATCAATTTTATATTTTCTTTTTGAATATCAATCAAAGATAAACTTAAATTTGCAATATTTTTTTTAAGTAAAATACCTATGATACCAGAGCCCGCACCTACATCAAAAACAGCGCCTTTAATTCCTTGTTTTAAAATAAAATCAGCTAAAATTAAAGAATCACTATTGTAACGATATCCTTGTGATAATTGCGCTAGCGTAACCATATTTTAATGAGTTGGAATTTTAATGCGTTTTGGAGGTTGTTCTTTAAATATATTTTGTTCTTTTGTTATATTATTATCTTCTTTAAAATTTACTGGGCTTTGTGCTACCAAAAAAGAAATTACAAAAGTTATAAAAAAAGCAATTTTTATCATAATAACACCTCATAAAATGGTGTCCACGGCGAACACCTAACAATAACTATAAAATACCATAAAATATAAATTTTAAATATTTCAAATTTAATTTGGCTACAAAATGGCTACAAAAATTAAAATATAAAAATAGGTTTTTCTTTCTTTTCTATTTTTTCATTTAATATATCTGCAGTTTCAAAATTATACCATAAAGTTGGATTAATTGCATCTTTTGCTAATTCTTCAGCTTCACTTCCATTTCCACCTTCATTATCAGAATCATCGCTTTGCTCATTTATCATATCAGGAGTATCTGCTGTAATGCTTTGAACAACATCAAAAATCTTACTAGCTCCACTTAGTAAATTTCCAATAATATTTAAAGTTGATTCAAAAGTTGACATTTCTTGTGCTGCTTGTGCTGTATTTTTTGTAAAATCTGCAGCTAAATTCCAATTATTAGCACCCCAAGCACCTAAAAAATTAACCAAACCCCAAACAGCATTAAGAATTGAAAATAATTTATTTCCAGTAAGTGAACCCACGGCTAAACCTAAGCTAATTCCTAGTGTGATACCCGCAGCTACATTCTCACTCACCCCTATCAATGTTCCTAGCCATGCACCTTGTCCGCCAATCCACCAAGTAGCTACAGCCAAAATAATAGTAACAATAGGTGCCAAAAAGCTTAAAATTCCTTTGCTTGATTTTTCGTATACATAAAGATAATAAAAACTATCCCATAATGCAAACCATCTATCTCTACGTCCATAAGGTAAATTTGAACTTTTTCTATATAACGGATATACGCTTGGCGTAACACTTGTATCTTTTTTTCCAAAGCTTTGATTATTGAGGTAAGAATAAGCAACATAAGGCTCTTCATAACAAACTAAATTAAACCCATTATAAAAACATAAAGGAGTTGCATATTTGCATTTATAATTTTCTTTTATTGAGTTAAATACTTCAAAAAAAGATATCTTTTTGCTTGTTAAAGTATAATATATTTTACTCGGATCACTCTCTCTAGTTTTTTGTGCTTTCTCATATACATTATAGGTTATTTCTACTTTTTCGATTCTAAATATATTTTTATTTAATTCTTTAAAATCATTATAAAATTTTTCAACATCAATGCATAATTTTTTATAAGGTTTTTCAAAAGTTGGTTTAAATTCAACATTTTCTACTTTAATTTCTGGTATTTTAATATCATCAATACTAGGATATATCCATTCATTATTTTTTTGGATGGTTTGAGAAAAAATAACTACTTCTATATCATTTATAAGCATTTCATAATTTATATTTTCCAATGCCTTATTTAATATATCTTTGAAATTTATTTTTTCATCAATATAAAAAAATCCTTTTCCATTATATTTCCAAGCTTTTTCTTTTTCAAATAAAAGAGCTAAATTATTTGGAAAACCATAATAATACTGCATACCTCCTAAATTATAATTAGTTCTTATTTCGCAAATATCATGATATATTCCATTTTCACTACTAGGATCTCCTTGATAAGGTTTGTATGGATCTTGCCCTACGAAAAATTGGTTAAGTCCTAAATCATTATAGTTTTCCTTATTATAAGGTGCAGTGCTAGAACTTTTAATGTTATATTTTTTCACTATATACGAATTTTTAAATAGCGGATGGTTTATATTTTGAATTTGACTTCTACCTTTTCTTACAAGTTGTTTATGTAAAAGCTCAACATATTTATTTACCCCTATCATAGCATAGGTAAACCATTGTTTATATACTTCTTGTGTATCCAATTCTCCTATGTTTGATGGATAAGCAGGCTTAAGAGTATAATTTCTCATAAGCCTTTTTTCATCTATAAGCATTATGAAGACTTTTCTATATTTTCTATCTTTTCTTTAACAAGCTTCATAATTTCTTGTGGTATATCAAGACCACCGGCACAATATCCAAATTGAACACTCTGTGTAACTTTTGCAGCTTCTATTCTTAAATTATCATCTATCTGTGAAGTTTGTCTAGCTATTAATGCAGGTTTTGCTTTTTCTGTTTCTGTTTGAGCTCTTAAAAGTAAAGCTTTTTCAGCGTTAAGCTCGTTTTCATCGCCTTGTAAAATCATGGATAAAGCTGTATTTTGACTTTGAGCCACTATGGTTTGTCCAACACTTACCAACGCTTGTGCCAAGCTTTGAAATTGTTGGTCATTTCTTATAACATTATCGTTTCCAAATTGTTCTAAAAGCTTTTTAAATTCTCCAAATGGAGATTTTTCTGCTAAACTCATTTCTAAAATTTGCGGATAAATTTCTTTAAATGCTTCAAGTCTTTTGTTGTAATCAACATTTGTATTACTCATTATTTAGCTCCTTTATTTTGCTTATCTGAATTTCACACTGTTTGTATTTGTAAAAAAGCATAGAATAAGCATTTAAAATATCTAGTTCATTTTTTGCCTTTGGCTTTTCAAGGGGGCTTAATGTTAGTAGTTCTTGCGGAATTCTTACTTTTTGAATTTCTATTTTGGTTACTACTTGTTGAGTTTGCATCCCACAACCTATCAACGACATCGTTAAAAAGCTTGGTAATATTATTTTCATTGCTTTTATAAATGTATTCTTTAACATATTCTATCCTTTCTTTAACTTCGTTTTTTTGATTGTTTGCTTCATTGATTGCTTTTAATTCTGCTTTATGAATTTGCGTAAGTTCTTTTAGCCTTGCTTCGTTGTTTTTATTAATCTCTAAAGCTAAGGCTAAATCATTTTGACTTTTTTCTAATTTTGCTTGAGTGCTATCAAGTCTTAGATAAAAATATCCTGCTAAGATTGCCATTAAAGCTAAGGCGATATAAAGCTTTGCATTTCCAAATAAAAGATTTATCATATTTTGTTTTAGAAGTTTAAGTAAGGTTTTTGTATAATACCCCTAAGGGTTAGCCGTAGGTCTGACCCCCTATGGCTAAATTCCACCCGCGAAAGGTGGTGATATAAATGTCATACCAGAAGTTTATAATTATAATTATACTACTTTGTGTAATTATAGTCAAGGCTTATTAGCCTTGCCCCGCAAAAGCGGGGTGTAAACTTTAACCTACTTAAACTTTTATCTCCTTTCTATGCTAACTCATTTGTTATTTCTAATTTAATGTCTTCAAGATTTTTACCATACATCAAATCATAAAATTCTTTGCAAGCTTGTCTGCTTTGACCGACACTTTCATTATTATTATCCTTGGTAAGCCCCAGTAAGATACAACCTTTTGTGTCTTTGTCAGTGTTTCCCCAGTGTATTAAAATTGCACGGCTTGATAGAACTTCATCATTATAAACATTTATCATTGTATCATCATCTTTTTTTGTAATACTTCTTAAAGTATTTTCAAATCGTGAAGGACTATGTCTTTTTAAATTATAATTTCCTTCAGGTATTCTTAAATCTTTACCACTTTCTAAACCCTCTTTATCTTCTTCCAAAGAAAAACATTCAAAAAGAATTTCTTCTTCATCACTTAAAACCTTAAATTTACCAATAACACAAGTTTTACCTATGTATCTTCTATTAATTGTTATTTTCATTATAATTCCTTTCTTTTTATTTTTTGTATTTTATTTTTAGATTTAAACTCATTTTTCTTCTTCAAATTCAAATAAAAAAGCATTATCACCATAGGTAGTTTTATCAATTTCTTTTTTTATTCCTATAAAGCTTCTCTCGACTATAATTTCATTTTGAACTCTAAGGGCTTTTTGCATTTTTATATTTGAAAGATTGACATTTCCATAATATCCAGCTTGCCTATAAAAAAGACTCATAGGAATTTCATTTGTAAAAAGCTCTATACTTACACTATTTTTTATATTAGAAGCCCAAAGACAGCATTCATTTGCATTGCCATCATATTTTTTTAAAGCATTGGTAATATTATGCCAAGCAGGATCATTATAAATTCCGCTCGTTTTGATATTTCCTTCTATTTGATTTTTACTTGGTTTTGAAAGAACGCTAACTTCAGTATAATTTTTAGATTTTAAACCCATTCCATCTTTAGTGATTAAAAAACTGCCTTCATTAAGTCCTTTTATAATTTGCGTAGTGCTTGCTAAAGAATTTTCAAAACCAAAACGCAAATCACTTAAACATCCGCCATATTGACCACTATTTAAATTTGTATCAAAACTAATAATAATCAACTCTTGTGCTGTAATATTTTCATTTCCAAGCAAATTAATCCAACTTGTGTATTTATCATCACTTGCCACACAAAGCCAAAGTTGTTTTACATTTTCATTATAAGTTATAATTAAATCATTAACATTAGCTTTTGTTTTTGGAGTGGGAATAGAATTAGATACTTTTATTCCATTAATGCCTAAATTTAATTTCATATCTTCGAGCATCTCTTCTATAATAGGTTTAATTTCTTCTTTTGTTGGTGTTTGAGCCTTTAAACTTTCTAAAAATTCATCTTGACTTTTTCCTGTGTTTTCTTCATTTTCAAGCCAAAGTTCATAAGCACTTTTACCATCAGCTCCTTTAGCTCCATCTTGCCCTTTTAAATTTTCAAGCTGTTCTTCTGTAAAATCTTCATAAGTAAAAGGATCTCCTTTATCACCTTTTAAACTTTCTTGATTTTCTAAAACAACTTTTAATACAACTTCTTTTAAACTCTCTTCATTGATATTTGCATTGATTCCAAGCTCTTCTAGCAAGGCTTCTAGTTTTTCTTTTAGCTCGTTTTCTTTTATGTAATCATTTGATATATTTTCAATAGTTTCGTTAATTAATTTTTTAACATCTTCTAAACTCAAATTACCATTTTTATAACTTAAAACTAATTCTTGTAAACTACTTATAATTTGATTTAAACTTTCATTTTGAGTATTTATAACCTGTTCTAAACTCATCTTATCCCCTTTATTAAACATTTGATCTGATGAAATAAATTACAAGAGCAATAAAAAACAAAAATCTTAAATTTATTTATTTCTAAAGCTTGCATTGCTTCTTTTAAAACAAGATCAGCTAACCTATAATCATCTCTTGATTTTGCATTTATACACAAATAGTCATGGACAACACAAGCGCTAAAATACTCACTTTTAAAAGGTGGAAACAAAGACCAAAAAAGGCGTGGAATACTCGCTCCATCAGTTTTAAAACCTTGTGGTACAATGCCTTTGTAATTTGGTAAAATAAACTCATAATCTTGTATCACTTCAAATCTGTCCTTATCGTATGGCTTTACACAAACCCTTTTTAATTCTGTTTTAGTCATTGTTTTCCCTTTTTTTAAAAATACTTCTTAATTCATCATTTCTTATTTGAGTAAGCTTAACAAGCCTTTCATCCATTCGCATAAGATCTGTTTCTATAGCTTCTAGCTTGTCATTGGTTTTTGAGCAATGTGTTTCTATAAATTTAACCAAACTATCGCTACTTGCTCTGGATACTGCAATTTGTTCTCTAATAAGGACATTAGTATTTTTGGTTTCACTTATAAGTTCTTTTGTTCTTTCCCCAGCTTCTTTATGTAAAGTTTTATATAAATGCCATGCAATCCCAGCTAAGACAAAAACCATCAATCCTAATAATGCAGATCCACTTAAAGAACCGAGTATAGCACCTTCTTTTATTATATTTTCAGTACTCATTTTTCACTCTCCCATGCAATTAAATTTAATTCTTCTAAAGATGTGGCATTTTTCACTTTATTTCTTAGTTCATCATTTTTAAAAATAATACTTTCAGTATATTTAGCGATACCAACCCCAAATTCTAAAAATTCTTCTTTGTTAAATGTAGTGATTTTATTATCTTTATCAATCCAAGCAATATTTTCCAAAGGAGTATTATTGAGATTTGCTAACATTATCTCGCTAACTTTTCCGCTAATATTAATTTTTGCTTCCGTGTCAATTTGAAATATAGTATTTTTAAAAGGCATAAACAAAAGCTTTTCTTCTTTTATAGCTTTTAGTTCTTCTAATTTTAATTCTTTTAACTCTTCTAATGCTTTTTCTTTAATCTCATAAGAAATAATATAAAGATTATTTTCTTCATCATAAGTTTGAATTTGGCGAAGTTCTTCAATTTTTTCATTAAAACTTGGGATTTCTTCTTCTTTAACTTTAGCAAAACCAAGCTCTTTTAAAAGCTTATCATCGCAAGCACTTAAAAAATAAGTATCTTGTGCATCAATTTCACCTTCTTCGTTTTGTATTTTTACATCTTTTAAAAAAATATCATCATATTTTAAACTTTTATTTTTTAAATCATAAAACATATTTATCCTTTCTTAATTCCAGTATAATGTTAAATTTGCTCTTGGGTTTAATCTATCCCCATCACTTAAGTTCCAACCAGCACTTGCATTTGCACTACCGCTTTGCCAAGAACTTAGCATTATTTGTAAGTTGTTTATATTTCCAAAATTGAATTTTTTCTCTACTTTGATTTTTGCATTAGCAGTGTAATATTTACTTAAAGCATGCAATTCTACACTAGAGTTAAAATTGTTCCATGTGATATGCAAAGTATTTGCAGAAGTTTTATTAGACATATTTCCAGTCGTCCAAACTTCGCCTAACATAACCACTTCTTTATTATTAATATTTGATGGCAATACCACTGCTTGTTTATAAATCATGTCTAGCTTTAACATATAATTATAATTTGCAACCGAGCCTCCTAAAGATGGAGGTAAATTTAGTGCTATACCATTATTAGAAAGAAGGAGACAATTCATTTTAAGTCCTTACTAATCTTACATTATTCGAAGCTATGCAAAAATAAGCAAAAGTTTCAGTGCCACTAAATCCACTTTGAGCTATTCTAAAATTAAAAGGGGCATTAAAAACTACTACATTTTGACAATTATTTATGGTTATTGTTCCGCTTTTTCCTACTCCTCCAAAATTAGCTATTCCTATGCTTGTTCTTGCATTTGCTGTTAAAATAAAATGTTGAGCTTGTCTTAAATCTAGATTTATACTGCCAGTTGTGCCAAGATTTTTAATTCCACCACCATAATCTACATACCATTTTCTAGTTAAGTGATTATCATTTGTTGGATTGGCCCGAGAAGTTAATGCCTGATTAAAAGTATTTGTGCCATTAAATATATTATCTCCATTTAAATTTGCTTTTGTATTTAAAGCGGTATCTACATAGATTTTATTTGTTAAATGGTTATCATTAGTTGGATCTACTTTTACTAAAATAGGATTAGCAAAAGTTTTATTTCCATTTATCTCTTCATCGCCATTTAAACTTACTTTTGTATCTATAAGTGCTTCTAAAGTTTTAATAGTTATATCTAATACTTTTTGTGTAATTAGCTTTTTATCTTTTTCATTTTGCTCTAACTCATTGTTTTTGTCCTCTAAGTTTTGATTAGCTTCTTCAAGTTCTTTTTCAATTTCCTCTTTTTTGTTAATTAATTCACCAGCAATCTCTTTTTCAAGCTCAGCAATTTGATTTTCAAGTTCTTCTTTTCTCTCTTCAAGTTCGCTTGTATCAGCAGGTGGTTCTTGACTTAAAGCCTCATCGATTTGATTTTTAATTTCCTTTAATTCCTCATTTTTTTGCTTTAATTCATCATTATTATTTAAAGCTTCTTCAATTTGCTTTTTTATCTCTTCAAGCTCTTGTTCTTTATCTTTTATACCTTGCTCTATATTTGCAATTTCATCTTTAATTCCATCATCTTTACCATCATCTTTACCATTAAGCAAAGAAAGAAGATATTCAACATTAGCCTTAACACCACTTATATCATAGATTCTTGCTTGATTGTCAATCTCATCTATGCACTCACCTTTTTTAGTTTCAAGCTCATTAAGTCCTTGTTCTTTTGTTTGGATTATTTCATTAAGGCTTTGCTCTTTTGTTTCATTTATTTTATTGAGTCCGTTTTCTTTTGCGCTCACAAGCTCATTTAAAAAATCTTGCTTATTCTCGTTTAAACTATGCAATTTTTCATTAAAAATAATACTAAACTCATTTTTCTTTGCTTGATAATTCGCATTAAAAATATGATTTAAGTTGTCAATCATAACTTTAGAAGTATCTACAAGAGTAGTAAATTCTTTCTTTTGAGTTTCAAAAACCTCTGTGACTTCATTTCTTTCATCACTTAAACCTTTGAGCATTTCTTCCATTTGTTTTATTGTTTCTTCAGCTAAAACTTTTAATTCTGTTTCATAAATTAACTTATCATTACCTAGTTCTTTTTTAGCAACTTCAGCTAACCTACCTAAATCTTCATTAGCTATCAAAGCTCTTTGATTAAACCTATCATAACTTTGCTCAAAATGTATTTTATACCCTTCACATTTTGCTGTAAGTTCATCAAATTTAACTAAAGCTTCATTTTTTACTTCATTTAAATTTTTTAATATTTCATTTTGTTTATCATTTAAAGAAGAGTAGATACTTTCAGACTGTGATTTTAAATCTCGTTCTAAATTTTCTATTTTACTTTTAAAATCTTTTATAATTTGGGAATAAGATGTTATATCATTTTCAAATTCTTTATATAAAGCTATAACTTCTCTTAAATCTTCTATATTTTGCTTGCTTTCTAAAAGTAGTTCATATGCACTAGCTATTTCTTTATATTTAACTCCAATATCAAATTTAATTTCTTCTAGCTTTTTAACACTATCTATCATTTCTTCATTTAATCTTTGGTTTTCAAAGAATATAGTGTTAATTTTATTTTTTATAATTTCGCTTGCTTCACTTACTACTAATTTTGCTTCATTTGCTAAATCTTTTACTTCTTTTTTAATACTTATTAATTCAGGTTTTATTTCTTTTAATTCATCAACATTTAAATGTAAGCTATCTACAATTTCTAAAGCATGATTAAGTTCACTTAAAATTTCATCTTTAATTTTTGTGTTCAAATCAAAATATTCTTTTACAAAATCTTTATTTTGTTTAATTTCATTAATATAATTATCTAAATTAAATTTTATTTCTTCATATTTCTGTATATCTTTTTTTAAATTCTCAAACTCTTCTGTATTATTTTCTAAAAAATCTTTAATGTTTTGTATTTCTTGTTTATTTAAAGAAAAATCTTCATACGCTTCTTTAATATAATCAAATTTTGCATTTACATTGTTGTATTTTTCACTTATATTTGAATATTTTTTATTAATATCATCATATTTGCTTAAAATATCATCATTTTTATCTACAATATCATTTTTAAATTTTAAACATTCATTTTTTAAAGATTCGCAAGCTTGTTTTAAGCCTACAACTTCATCAAGTCTTGTATTGTCTATTGCTTCTGAAATGCTGTTTATTCTAGCTAAAACTTGATTTATGATTTCAAGTTTTTCTCTACCTGTTTTTAATTCATTTAAGCTTGTTCCCATTTTTAACCTTCATAATAATCACTATCTTTGATTCTCTTTTCACAAAAGAAAAGCAGATCATCCATGGCTAAAAGCCATTTTTTATCATCTAAATAAGCTATAAAATCAGCACTATTTATACTTTGTATATAGTCTTTATAACTCAAAGCTCTATTAAATTTTTTTGTGAAATTACAATTACAACCATGTTCTTTCATCATCAAGCTCCTTGCCATCATTAGCTATATACTCATAAATTATCTTGTCGCATAATGCCAGAAAGTCTTTTTCTTCGCATCTTGTAATCAAATAACAAACATAATTAATCACAGCAAAACTAAGTGTTTCATCTATCATTAAATGTTCTTTTTCATTGTCAAAATCAGGCTCATCAGGAATAATCAAAAAATGATTATTTCTAACTTGCCTAAAAACTTTTTCGCCTTGCTCTACATTTTTTAAAAGAACGCTAGGAACACATTTTGATAAAATATAATAAAATGCTTCCATAAAATAGGCTTTCAAAACTTCATCATCTTCTATCATTTTGTAAGAATTTTTAACTTTAGCGATAATGAGTTTTTTAGCCATAATACAAAGCATTATGCACCTTTTGCTGCTTTTAAAACCGCTTTAGCCTTTGCATTATTTCCACTAGTTAATCCCACTCCTATAGCAAAAGCATCAGCATTTCTTACTTCTAAAGTGCTTTGCGTATAAAATCTTTTTGCTTTTGCAGTAATATCAGTTGGAACATCTTCAATCATAGTAGGAATATAAAGCCCATGTTTCATATACTCAAAATCTCCAGCAATTAAAACATCACCCAAACCATATTTAGGGGTTAATAATCTATGCATATGGAAATTTACCGTTCCAAAATCTGTTTCAAGGCTCACTACTTGTCCTACTAGTTTTGTTTCATTACCTAAAATTCTTGTAGCGAATTTATTGATAGCTCCTTTTAAGTCAGCTCCTAAAAAGACATCTTTAGGCGTAACTCCGCTATTCCAAATGGTTTGCAAAATTTGATTGAGTTTATCTTCTGTTAGTTCTGTTGCAGTTCCGCTCCAATCTCCTGTTTCATCAAAAGCTAATACATTTCCACGCTTTCCATCAGCAAAGCTATCTTTTCCTTTAGCGATATAATGAAAAAGTCCAGCCATTTCTCCACTTGTTGCTTCTTGTGCTTGAACATAATCTTTGAAAACTGATTTTTTTACATCACTATCTCTGCCTAGACCAAATAAAGCATATTCCATATCCATTTTATGTTCTTTGGTTTTTTTGCCGATTTGATACTCCATTTCATTGCCACCATATTGATTTGCTTTTAATAAAGCTTTTGATACCATGGCTTCGGTAATGAATATTTGAGTAGCATTTGTAGTTTTTTGAGCTGTGTTTTTTGTCTCACCTACAAATTTACTTAACTCTAAATTTGCATTCTTTTTTGGTTCTTCAAAAGTATCAGTAATCCAACTATGAGTTAAAGGATTTGTAACCTTTGAAGTGCCTATTTTATTTAAAATTGGTGTTTCAGTAGCTCCAATTTTAATAATCGTTTCATATATTGATTGTTTTAACTTAACATTTTCTGTTGCGGGTGCTGTATGCCCCATTGAAGGTAAAGCCATTTTTAAATTCTCCTTAGTTTAGTTTTAAGGATTTTTCCAAAAATGACTATTTCAAATATAGTGTGTTTTGAAATGAAATTAAATTTTTAAGTATTTTTTACGTATAATTTTATGGTTTTAAGGATATCTCTTTGAAGACTTTGTAAAAAGTTTGAAAGGAGGTTAAGATGAACGAAGTTATTATAATCTTAATGCTTTTAGTAGTCCTTATCGTAGCGATAAAGAGCTAGATAAGAACTAATCTTTAATATAATTAATGATATTTTAAAGAAACCCTGCTTAGTTTGTCCTTAAAACACTAAAAAGTCTTCAAAAAAAGCAGGGTGAAGACTTCAAATATTTATACTTTTATAAAATAAGTATAAATTAACTGTAAAAAAGGTATAATTTAATTAAAATCAGTATAAGCTAAGAATTTTAAGGAGTAAAAATGTCAAACATAAATGCTTTTTTATTTGGCTTTACAAATATGTTTAATGCAGATATCCTTAAAGCTACATCTTTAAAAGATGGAAAAACAATGATAACTGATTTTTATAAAAAATCCGAAGAATTAAGAAAACATAGCAATGAAGAGTATAACGCCAAATTCGAAAAAATCACAAAACAAAAATAAGGAAAACCAAAATGACAAAAACACAAGCTTTTGTAGATGGTTTTGTAGGTAGACCTATAAAAAACGAATGCTTTAATTTATGGGATTTAAATGCTATTATAAGAGAAAAACAAGCAAAATTATATAAAGAGAATATTGAATTTAGAGAGAAACAAATTGAAAAAATTGCAAAAACAAAAAATGTCTAATTCTGCAAAAAAAGAAGATAAAAATACAGAAATTCCATAAAAAACAATCGGTGAAAGTGTTGTTTTTATCCTTTGTATCTTTCAAAAGCTGCAACAATCTTAACATTTTATATTTTAATAAATAATTACATGAATTTATGCTATAATTAATAATCGCCATTGACACTACTCACGCTTAAAGTGTCAGTATTAAGCCTAGCTTTAGTGCGTATCGGCTGAGCTAGGGGCGATAATATTAATAAAAATTATATGCAGTTATAATCCTATTATCTCCCTTCCAATTATCTTTTAATTTTAAAAAATAATTACATGAATTTATGCTATAATTGATAAAAGGTTGGTTAGTAAATTGTCCGAGCTAACCGCAAAAAAACAATCGGTGAAAGTGTTGTTTTTATCCTTTGTATCTTTCAAAAGCTGTAATTATAAAAGTTCTTTTATTTCCTTTATATTCACTGCTTAAACCTATAATATAATTTTTATATTCTATTCTATATCTTATGTTGTTTTGGTTATTTAATTTCCCCTTATCGACAATATCGCTAATTAATTTCAAATCCAACTCAGGATGCTTATCGATAATATGAGATAAGCCATAACCTTTATGTTTTATCTTATCTGTTACTTCTCCCCAAACCAAATCAATATCCCCTAAATCTTTTCTATGAAAAGCACCTGCTACCTGCCCTTGTTTTTCAATGAGTAGTTTTTGTAAAGCACCTTTTCCATCGTGATAATATTCTGCATAATTTTCGCCAAATTCTTTTAAAGGTTGTATGTTTAATTCTTGTTCGATTTTACCCCTTAAAGCACTTGGAATATCTTTTTTTACACCTTTATTTGTGCTTTCTTTGGCATTGATTATCATCTGTCTAGTTAAGTTGTAGTCAAGAGTATTTAAATTCATCCTATCTAAAAAATCAAGATTATAATCTTTATTCTCTTTTAGAAAATTATCATATCTTTTTAGAATATCTTCACTAGCTTTTTTATCATTTTGTATTTTTTCATCAAGTCTTTGTTTTACGCTTTTTTTATTCTTTTTCTTTACTTCTTTATTCTTAATATTCTCTTTTATATCATCCATTAAGTTTTTTTTAGGCTTAGTTTGGGTAGAATTAGGATTATTTGGTAGCCCATTCAATGAGTTATCATTTTTGCTACCTGGTTGGATGAAAGTTTGGATAATGCCAACATTTTCTTTAGTATTTTTCTTACTAACTTTTTCAAGCCTTGTTAAATCCTTTTCTTTAACTTTAGTCACATGTCTAACTTCTCCAGTATCTTTATTTACACCAAGTTTTCCTAATTTATTATCATTTAATCTTTTTGCTATTAAAGCTATATCTATTCTATTATTTTTATAAAAAAATGTAGGATTTTCTTTAATTTCTTTTATAAGTTTAAACACATCACTAGGCTTTTTAAACATCTCTTTATGTTTATTGGCTAAATATTCTAAGTCGGCTATAATCTCATCATTTGTAAGCTTTGCTAAATTTCTAACATTTGGAGAAACGCTTATTTTTACATTTAAATCACTCTTTGCTTTGCTCGGATCAGCTTTATCCATGAAGAAGTTGTCGCCTTTGATAACACCTTCTTTTATTAGTGCATCTTTTAATATTTTATTTTGTTCTTTATCTACTTTAATATAATTATCTAAAGCATCTTTAAAAATTCTACTTTGTTCTTGATCTGCTATTTTTATGTTTTTAAGATTAGATATAACTTCTTTATTGGTTTTAGCAAGTTTTAGAGCATCTAGTATTTGATTTCTTAATGCTTGTTCTTTAGCACTTTTAAAAAAGGGAGCTAAAGCATGTAATCTTGCAAAAATGCCACTTATTAATATTCTATCAAAAACACCCTGTATTGTTGTAGCCATTGAAGAGTTTGTCTTTCTACCACTACTTGCTAAAGCTGTCATTATCAAATCTCTATTATTGTTATATATTAAAGCGTATGTATTAATAACATCTTTAGCATCTTTTATTTTTTTGCTTGAAAATTCAACATCTTTTAAATCTCTTGCTAAGGATTTAAAATCATACCCCACGCCTTCAATCCTATGTTTTTCTAATAAAGCATTCATCACATGAGTTTCATTAGCTAATCTTTCTTGTTCATTCATTCCTTTAAAAGCATTTTCTAAATTCTTATCTTCGTTTATATTTCTAAGCCCTTTAACCAATCTATCGGTCAGCCCTTCTTTTGTTTCTTGAGGCTTTATCATGCCTAAATAACTTTCTTTAAAATTTTCTTTCAAGGCAAAGTTTTTATTTGCATTATCTAGTATTTCTTTTGCTAATACCTTGTCACTAGCATTTCTTATCAACGCATCATCTAAAATTTCTTTTACTATTCTATAAGCTTGTTTTGTATTATATGTTTTATTTCCTGTGTTTAATTGCTTATTTATAGCTGTTCTTAATCCAAAAATTTGCTCCGCACTTACTTCTTTTCCTTTTATTTCATCTAAATAGCCTTGTATGTTATTTTTTACATCTTGATCTAAAAAATTATTATTTTTAAAATTTTCAAGCTTTGCTAAATCTTCACTAGTTAATACTATTTTTCCATTATTAAGCTCATCTAATTTACTTATAGCACTGCCATACTCTTGGTTTATTCTATTCTCATAAGCGTGATTATCTTTTTGCCAAGCCTTATAATCAAACTCACCATTTAAACCTGTTTTATTTTTAAATACTTCATCTTGTCCTTTAATCATATTTAAAAAAGAAATACTAGCATCCTTATCAGCCTTTAAAACATCATCTAAAAAACTTCCTATTTCTGGATAAGCTTGTGCTGCTTTTAATAATACTTCTCTTCTTTGAGTAGTAGGAACTCCTTGTAAACTATTAGAAATATTTTTTAAAATAGCACTTGTTCTTTTAGCGCTATCTTGTATAAATTGTGGATTATTTTTATTAAGTCCTTGTTCGACAATATTTTTTAATATTTCTATTGTAGGTTTTCCATTTTCTAGGTATGTTGGATTTTCTTTTGCTATAAGTTCATCTATTTGTTTTTTATTCTCTACATTTTTTGTAAGATTATTAAAAATTGTTTCTGCATTTTGTAAGCCACCATCTGTAAATTTTCCTATCATAGGGATATCTTTTTGGGTGATTTTATCTATAACCCTATTACCTAAATTACCACCTTTTACTGCCATGCCATCTATCATATCTTTACCGGCTTGTGCTCCTGTTTTTGCCATATTATAGGTATTTTTTAAAGCTCTTGCTCCTTTGGCAACTCCTGCAAAAGCTGCATCTCCTATTAAAGAAAGTCCTGCATTTTCGCCCATAAGCATAAGAGCTTCTTTTAAATTCATATCTTGATTTGTATCTTTTGTATTTCCGTAGTAATCATATCCTGCCCCTAAAGATGCACCTAATGCACCACCTGCAACCATACCAACTCCGCCACCTAGCATTGTACCGCCAATGGCACCTGCTGTTCCTAAAGCCATACTAGCACCATTATCTCTTAATCCACGATATAAATCACCCATTGTGCTACCTTGCACTTTAGAATAATTTCCGTTATTATCTTGCACCCAATAAGATCCATCATCATCTTGCAATAATCTTCCACGCCCTGATTTTTGCAACTCATCGCCTAAATCTCTCATAAACTGATTACTTTTTCTTGCTACTTCATTATCATCAGCAAAAATAGGTTTAGAGGCATTAAATTTAGATTGCTTATCTAAAATATAATTACTTAAATCATCAGCATTCATGGATGGATTTTTATTATAATCATATAAATCCCTTTTATATTCACTAATACCACCCATAGGATTTGTTAAATTTTGGTCTTTGAAATTATATTTTTCATATTCTTTGGCATATTTATCTTTATTTTTATAAAAATCATTTATTACTTCATTTTTTAAATTTGATAAATATTCACTTGTATTTTGATTTTCACTTTGACTTACTCCATCTTGCAAAAATGAAATAATGTTATTTTCTTGTGGTTTTTCTAATAAAAATTCTCTTATATTCATTGTATTAATCCTTGTTTTTTTAATTCTTCTACGCTAACTTGCATTTTTCTACCTGCTTGATTAACTAATATTACATTACCATTAGCATCAGGCTCTGATATTTGAGCATTAATTCCATTAAAACTAACGCTATGTAATTTTGGTGTATTTTGATTAGCTGTTGAATTATCTATAATTACTGCATTTTTACTAGGTTTTGAGTATTTTTCATCCCAGTAAAAAGCTTTTACCTTTGGGGCATAGTTATTATAAAAATTCATATTCTTTTGATAGTCTTCTATAGCACTTTGTTTTTCTATATTTGTTTTGGCATTTCCTAGTCTTTCTGCTAATTCCATTTTAAAAGAGTTTGGAGCTTCTGCTAACCATTCTCCTGCTAATGCTTGAGCTACCCTTTGATTATTTGCTTCCATGGTATAACCATTAATAGGGAAATTGGCTTGTATATTCTCTAAATTCCATTTAGCATTTTTACCACCCCTTAATAAATCACTTTGCATTCTTTTTAAGAATAAATCACTTGCATCATTTAAATCCGTACTTTGACTTCCCCATCCACCAAAACCACGCTCTATAGCTCCATTCCAAAAACCATGGGTTGTATCATATGTTTTACCTTGATTACTTGCTAAATCTAAAAACTGAGCGTCTGCTTTATATCTTGTATTGTTTTGTAAATTTGCATTGTTTTGACTATTGAAACCTTGACTATTACTAAGAACTCCATTTAATAAATCCTGCTCTTTTTGTTTTGCATTTATCTCATTTTGCAATTTTTGTAGTTCTAATAATCCTTTTTGATAATTTAAATCATTGTAAGCCTTATTAGCATTTATTTCTTGCTGTCTTAAAGCATTTTGCATGGCATATTGTCTAGCTCTTTGATTGTAGTTCATTTGCCATTGCTGATCTGCTATATTTGCTCTTTCCTTTTGATAATCAAAGTTTCTTTCATTTTGCAAAAGCTGATTATTTTGCATAGCCTGATTAAATTCCATTTGTTGCTTTCTTAAATCTTGCTCTTGCTGAAACTCATTAGCTTTAGCTTTATCATCAAAACTTTTACTCATGATGTCATATAAGACACCACCGATTTTTCCTGCGTTTTGTATAACGCCTGTATCAGGATTAAATACTACTCTTTGTGGGTTATAAAATGCCATTTTGTTTCCTTTATTCTTTCTTTTAAAATAAAGGATTTAAGGAAGTTTGTGTATAATTTTAAAAGGGTGCAACGCCAAAGGGTTGCCGCCCTTTAGCGTTAATTTACCGCCCAGTTGGGAGGTGATTAAATTGCTAACCAAAATTATAGTTATAATTATACTACTTTGTATAATTATAGTCAAGGTTTATTAATACTTGATTTCCCCTTTTTTAAGGGGAGCTATAATTTCCCTTTGGCTTCCTTAAATCCAAATCTATTTAATTACTCCAAACATTTTGAAGTTTATTTTCCATATTCTTTCTTCTGTTTAACTCTTCATTGGCTAGATACTTATTGAAGTTATAAGCATCTTTTTGTAAATCAAAATTTTTCTTTGCCATTTTTTGCTGATTATAAGCACCATATAAAGCGCCGGCACCGCCTAAAACATTTCCTAATCTATCAAAATTAGTTACTTTATTTGCATCAGAACTTTTAAATAACCAATCTCCAAAATTACTAAAAGAATTTTTTAATCCATTTAAAAAACCACCACTGCTACTTGCTAAATTTGGAGTAAAATTGCTTGTTTTCATCAAAGTATCTGCAAAGCTAGAGCCTAGTCCTGTACCACCTTTTAAAGCTGTTATAAAATCCATGATTTCTCCTTTATACTAAACTTAATAATTCTTTGCCTAGATCTATCTCGCTAACTTCGCCTTTTTTTAACTTATCGTTAAAATCACTAGTTCTTACATTATTATTTGCACTTGATAAATCTTCAGCTTTTTTGGCATTATTTGATTTTCCGACCAAATTAAGCAAGGTTTTCCAGCTGTCAATATTACCTTCGCCTAAACCATTTAATTTTGTTGCAAGTTCTGCCATAGCCTTTAAATCCGCATCAGGATAGGCTTTTCTTAACTCGCTTTCTACTTGTGCGTATTTAGCGATTAGTGCATCTTGCTCTTCTTTGTCTTTTTGCTTTTTATCAAGCTCTTCAAGCCTTTTTAATTTCTCATCAAGTCCATCAAGTCCTAATTCTTTTAAATACTGCTCTCTTTGTAATTCTTGTTCGCTTGGTTCTTTCTTTGGATTTTTTAAAGCTTCAAGCTCACTCATTAAAGCATTTAATTTGTTGTCATTTTCACTTTTATAAGCTTCAAACATCGCCTTATAATCAGGCTCGTTCTCATTAGCAACCTGCATAGGTTCATTATCTGCTACTTGCGTAGGTTCGTCGCCATTATTAGCAACTTGTCCTTTATCATCATCTGTTATGGCATTTATTAAATCTTTTAAAGCATCATTTTCCATCTTCTTCATCCTTTATTTTATTGATTATTATGTCTAAAAAAGCCATAGTATCTAAAGCTTTTAACCTTAACTCTTTCTCATCGTTATTTTTTGCTATATAAAAACATTCACTATATTTTGCTTTGATAAAATCTATTAATTTCTTTCCTCCTTTGGTTTTAGATATATCGCTTTTAATTTCAATATTAAGCATTAGTTTCTCCTCGCATTTGCGGATTAATATCTTCATTGTTTTCAAAAGCAAATAAACTATTTACATTTTTTACACCTAAAATTGGTAATAATTCTTTAGTAAGTTCTTTGCTAGCATTTATAATCCCATAAGCAGAATCTGCATCTCCTATGCTCATATACATTTGATATAGTTGTGAAAATACTTGCATGCTAGCTTGAATTCCTGCACGTCTAATTTCTTTATTCATGGCACCTGTGCCGGTTTGAATTTTAAATCTAAAACTAGGAATATCCTCTCTTTGAAAACCATTAAAAAAACTATCTTCTCCATACTTAAAAACAAGCATTGCAAATCTATCAAATAAAGGCTCTATAAAGGTTTCGTTATACTGTCTTATGTAGTCAGCACTTCTTCTTCCACCTTCTTGTGCTTTTATGCTTATTTCTATTGCTGTTTCATTTTGTGCTGTTTGCGCGCCATTATTTTGTGGACTAATTCCTGTTACCTCTGTTAGCTCACTTTCTAATAATTGCAAATTTATTCCAGAACTATTTATATTTGGAGGAGGCAGTATTTGAATTCCTTTGGGGTCATCTGTATATATAGGCTTTCCTAGGGTTTCTATATCTTCTCTGCTTATTCCCATTGATTTTGGTACTATTATTTTTGGCATAATATGAGATCTTACAGCATCGATTAAAAGATTTCTTGTGATGTTAATTTCATCTTGCAAAGGCATAGCTGAAGCCATTATAGGCTCGCCATAAGCACTTACATAGTTTTCATTATCTATCTTTTTAAGTTGTGGTAGCATTGAACCCCAGATAAAAGGCTGTCCATCTTGCAAAGTAACTTCATTTCTAAGTAAATTATTTTCAAATAAGGTAGAAACCACCCACTCATCATCGTTTTTTCTTTCATAAATATCATAAAGCTTCACTTTTTTATATTCATCATCTTCATCAAAAAGCTTTTCAATTTCTATTTTTTTATAAAACCCTAGCTTTTGTCTTTCATGGATTTGATTATAAGTTAGATAAATTTCATTGACTATATAGCCTATATCTTCGCTATTTAGTGCATTTGGGTCAAAGAATATACTATCAATATCTACTCTTTCAATGCGTGGCATTCCTTTATGCCAAGTAACCTTAGCTATACTTGTTCCCACAAGTAAAACATCTAAGAAAAGCGGTTGAAAAATCTTAAACATATTGATTTTACCGCTATAAAAATCTATGGCATTTTGCCAAAGCTCTATAATAGTATCATCGCTATTGATATATGTTTCAATATCTGCCATTCTTTCGCTATTAAAATAAACTTCGTTTAGGCTAGTGATTAGGTATTTTACCTTAGAGTTTATTTTTGGTATATAGATACTTGATTTATTTCTTTTTCTCAATTTTTGCATTACCTTATTTTCAAGCAAATAAGCATCTTGCAACTCTTTAAAGTGTGGTTTGTAATTTTCATATCCACTTTTACTTTCGCTAATGAGTTGTGTTAAAAACGATACTCTCTCATCATTAGTTCTTTTTGTTTTCATTCATAATTCTCCATATTGTTGTTTTGCTTAAATTTGTTATTTTTAAAATATCTTTTTCATTCACTCCTTTTTCAAATAAAAACTCCGCAAATTCTCTTTTAAATTTCTTTTTAGAAATATTATTAAACCCTGATACAAGCTCTAAAAATTCATTTGCAAGACTTGACTTTATAGCCTCATCGCTTAAATTTGAAAGCTTTTTTATTTTGTTTACATCAATTGCATCATAGATCATTAAAAACTCACCAGCCATCATAACTCCAATCTTCATTAGTATTGTTTCTGCTGTATAGTTTTTCAAAAAAAGTTAATGCCACCGCATCGCTAACATCAGGACTTTTGCCATAATTCTTTTTTAAATACTCTTTTGAAACTATCTTTAAAAGCCCCTTGTCGCTATATTCATACTCAATCATTCTCATATCTTTTTTTAATTCTTCATCTTTAAAAAGCTCCATGTGTTTTAAGTTTTTAGCAAAGGTGAAATACATCTGCGCTCTTTTATTTAAGTATTCATTGCTAGTTGCAGAATTTGCAGAATTTGCCTCAAATACGGGCAAGCCATAATTTAACAAGACATCGTATACGCCAACGCCAAGACCGCAAGTATCTATAAAAATACCTTTTGGTTTATCTTCGCTTTGATTGTATTCAGCTAGTATTTTGTTTGCTAATTCTATAGTTCCAAGTTGTGAGTATTTTTTAATCTCATCAATTACAAAACCTTTTCTTTTTGCAAGAACACTCTTATCATCTCCATATCTTGCTACATCAAGCCCCCAAATATTCTCGCCTTGCATTTTTTCAATGCTAAAAGAGTTCTTGCTCATCGCATTTTCAATTTCACTTAGAGAAAATAATTCAGCACTCGAGCTATCTATAAACTCACCATAAATTTCTTGCTTGACAACTTCACTACCTTCTCCGCCTACTTCTTCAATTAATTCTTTAATTTGCTCTTCTTTTAAAAATGGATTATCATAGCTTGAGAATTGAAAATGTTTCCAATTTTTATCGCTGAGTTCTTTTCTACATAGCTCGTAAAATAGATTTTTTCCTTTAGGAACTCCACCGATAATTGCTCTTGATTTAGGGTTATCAAGCAACATAGGTCTTATAGCGTTGTACCAAAGATACTCTCCTTTACTACCTTTTAAAATAATTCCTGCTTCGTTTAAGATAACAAGGTCATATCCAAAACCTTCGATATTTTCACTTCTTTCAGCACTTCTCATATGAAGCACTGCTCCATTAATAATTAGTTTCTTGTCTTGCACACTCCATGAGTAAAAATCTTTTGGTAAGTTTTTTAACTCAGGTGTAAAATATAACTCGTAATAATTTTGTAAATTTGCTTGTATGGTATCCACCCATAAAACATTTTGTCCTAAAAGCAAGTTTTCGATAACAAACTTAGCACTTCCCCTTGTAAAACCAAGTCTTCTGCCCTTTGCTACAGTTATAAAGCGTGGATTTTTATCATCAAAAACTTTAAGTTGTGCAGGAGTGTAAGAAAAATCGATTTTTAATTTCATTTGATTTCACTTCTTATAATTTCAATTTTTTGAACGTTATCGCTAACTACTTCTTGTTTATCCACGTAGCCATGCTGATTTTTTAGCAAGAACATACTAACGCTAGGAGTATAAGTGCCGATTAAGGAATGGTTTAAAATATCCATTTCACATTTTTGTTTAGCTTGAGATACAATTTCTCCAAAATCCTTATCCTTCTCCCACTCGCCTAAGGTTTGCATTGTAATTCCTAAATACACAGCTAATCCCACTTTTGTTTTAGGTGCAAAAATAATACTCTCCTTAGTTTCTTTTAAGACAACTCTTTCATTAAAATAACTCTCTATTTTTGAAACAAGCTCTTCTTTTGTCATACTTTTGCCATTTGTCATCATTCTAGCCATCAAGCCACCCCTTCTTTAAAATTAAATTCTTTGATTTCTAAGTTTAAAAAAGATTTTTTAAAACTAATAATCTCATAATCGCCTTTTAAAACATTCTTATCGTTTTCAAATAACGCATCTAACACGCATTTTACGATATTGTCCCCATCGCCATGCCTTTTGCTGTTAAATCCTATTTTTAAAGAAAACTCATATTTCTTTTGCTTATCAAAGGCTTGAAAACAGCTAATATTATTTTGTCTTCTAAACTCCATTTGCAAGAGTTTTTTAAAATCTAAATATTTAAGATAATCTTTACATGCAAATTTAGATCTTTGCGTGGTTCTTTTATAAGGTACAGGATTGCTTTTTAAATCAATTTTTAAAATATACTTTTCCATTTCAGACTTTCTTAAATTTAGCTTATATTTTTAAAAGCCATTTTGACTTTTACTTTCTTTTGAAATTCTTCTTGATTCTCCTTAAAAAATTTTTTCTGCACCTTCTTAAAGTTATTATATTCTTCTTCATGGCTTAAAGATGTATATCCTTTTATCTTATAAGAAGTATTTATATATATATCTTTTCCTATGCGCTCTTGATTTTTAAATATAAAATCTATTAAAGCGTGTTTAAATTCGTTATTTTTTAGCATTTCTCCATCTTCGTAGGTTAATTCTCCAAAATTATTTAGACAAACCAACATATTAATTGATTTTGCTAATCGTTTAAAAAGGTTGCCCTGTCCATCATAACAAACATATGAGTATTTAAAATCACTTTCAAGCAATCTAAAAAATGGACTATTTTTATATTTATTTTTTAACCATTCTAAAAAAAATTCTTTGTCTTCAAAACGCTTTTTAAACTCGATTTCAGCTCTTTTGCAAACTCTTCTTAATTTCTCATAGGTTGTCCCTACGATATTCTCTCTTTCTAAAGTTTCGAAATAAAAATCTAAGAAAGCATGAATATCTTTTGCATCTTGCAAATATCTACCTACTATATCAGTTGCTTGAGCCTTATTAATTTCCAATAAGTCCATTAAAATTTGTATTTTTTCTTGCATTTTCTACTCCTTAAAAGCATCCTAAGAGCTTGTTTTTGTTCTCATCTTTCATTCCGTAATACTCCATCAAGCTATCAACCACACTAGGATTGGCTTCTTTTTTTCTGTTAAAACGCTGATTTTTTCTTGCTTCATTTTCTTTAGCGTATTTAAGCCATGTATAAAGACTTCCTGCCACACTTGACATTCTTTTTCCATTTCTTTTCCATTCCCTAGCATCCCAATAGCCTATAAAATCATTAGCCAACTCTTCACCAAAGTTTGTGCCATTTTTCTCATTAAAAGCTATTATTTGTCTCATGAGTTCATTTGCATTTGGGACTTTAAACTCTTTTTTTGCCATTTTCTCTAACTCCTTTTTGCTAAAATCAATAAAGCTCGTCACAAAAGAGGCGTTTTGATTAGAAACGCATTCTTTCTTTTCTTGATTATTTTTTAAATTTTCTAAATTCTCTTTTTTTATAAATTTATTATTATTAATATTTATATTATTTATAAATTTATTATCGTGTGCGTGCGTGCGTGTTTCTATATAATGCAAATTCTCTTTTTTTTCGTTTTCAGTAGTTAATTTTCTGTCGATTGATGAAGTGTTATTTTTAAGAGTTTTGCTTAGCTTTTCATCACTGCTTTTAAGCAAAGATAAAGATTTGTTAAAATGTTTTTTAACTTGATAATTTTCATCTTTTAAAATCCACTCATAAAAATTTAAAGATCCATTTCTAACCTTTTTAATTTCTAAAAGCCTTAGTTCAATTAATTCTTTTTTAGCAATTCTTAGTCTGTTTAAACTAATTCTTTGATTATTTTTAACTTTTATAAACTCTCTTAAATAGATCTCACTTACAATCGTTTTTTCACTAAGCTTTGCTAATTGAATATACAATGCTAAAGCATCAACACTAAGACCACCATAAGCTATAGTATTTGATAATTTTAAATAGCCTTTTCTCTCTCTTAGGCTTTTACGCCCCAAAGCTACATCAAAACTTGCTATAAAACTTGGTATCACTAACGCTCCTTTATGTTATAATTTAAATTAAAAAGGCTTTTTATGTTTAATTCTTTCTTATCCGAAATGCTAAAAACCGCCACTTTAGAAAATTTGTTATATTTTTTAATAGGTGTTTTATTTGGTTTAAGTATCCGTCCTTTGTTTTTATATTTAACTAAAAAACAAAAACTAAAAAGAGTTTGTATTAAAGATATGAAGCTAGAAAACGATTTGACAAAAAGACTATATCCTAACTTAGGATATAAATTAGTTACAAAAAAACTCCTTTTGAAATGGTTTTTAAAAAAGATAAATTTAAATACATTATTTGTCCTCACTACCGTGATAAAAAATGCGTTTTAGATAATAATAAATGCAAGATATTAAAATCCCAGCCGAAATACCAGCCACTAGAAACAGTCTAAAATGCAACATCATCAAAGTAAAAATAAATAATCCTATAATCTCAATCAATCTTTCAAGCATTTCATTCCTTAATCCGTTTTAAAAAGTCCTTTGCTATAATTTTTTTGCACCAAATCAAGAAAAGGACTTATCAAAATGGATGACAAGCAAAAACAAAAATCTACAGAAGCTAGAGTTTCAAAGTTAGAAGAACAAATCAAAGAGTTAGAAAACAGGATAAAACAGCTAGAACAAGCTGCACAACCACAACACTACTCTTTGGAAACTCCAAACTACCTAGGAGAAATCTAAGTCTTATTAAGACTTAGATTTTTATCATTCTCAAGCAAAGCACCAGCAAGCTCCATTTTATACATAGTTCCCATATATGCAAAGAGTAAATCTTCTACTTTTTCATATTTTCTTTTTTTCATAAGCTTAAGCATTATCTCATAGGTTTCATCGCTAATATCAATTTCAATCCTAACCCTTTTCATTGCCTTTTTCATTCTCTATCCTTTCTTTTTCTCCCACGCTTAGGTATGTTTATAATTTCATTCATTGTTTTACTCAAAATTTCAGAATCTCCCCATGCTTCTAATGGAATATTAAATTCATCTTTTAGTTTTAATGCGGTTTTTATATCAACCTTCCTATTGCCGTTAAGTTTTGCATACCAAGAGCTATTGGCTCCTCCAAATTTCAAAGTTATTTTTTTAATTAAATCTATTCTTTTCATAAATATAATTCTACAAAATGGATAATTAAAATTTTCTTAAAATAATCCGATTTGTAGAATTATAAATTATACAATATGTATAATTATTTTGGAATATAAGGTTATAAAATATGAATGGAGAGAATTTAAAGAAACTCTTAAAAAAGCATAATTTAACACAAAATGAGCTAGCAGAGAAATTAACCGCATATGGGTATAGAAATGGACATGGAATTAAAACTGCTGCAATTTCAAAATATGCATTAGGACAAAGAAAAATGACTGCAGAATTTATCGAAGCGGTTATGAAAGTTCTTGGAGAAACTGATGCAAATGTTTTAATATCAGATGAGCCAATTGAAGTACAAAGAATTAGAATTACTGGCTCTGTAAGTTGCGGCTTGCCAATTAATGATGTTTATGAGTGTCAAGATGAATTTACTTATATACCATTATCGCAAAATAAATCAAATTTAAAAGCAGCTAGAGCGAATGGCGATAGCATGTTTCCTATAATTGAAGATGGGGACATTATTATATATGATACAGACAGTTCAAAACCAAGACATGGAGATCTTGTTGTTTATACCTATAATAATAAAATTGCTTGCAAGATTTTTGTAGAAAAGAAAGATGTTGGAGTTATTGAATTTAAACCAGTTAACCAAAGTGATAGTTTTAAAACGACTACTTTTAGGATTGATATCGATGATATCGATGATTTGAAAATCTATAAAGTTGTAAAAATTCAAAAGATACCAAACAACCCAAAATCTAATTTAAAATTGGTAAATGAAAATTGAAATCTTTAAAAATTTTATAGAAGTGGTGGGATGAATTTTAAGCAATGGTTTTATTTTTATTTAAAGTTTTTATTTAACAAAGTGCAGTATAATATAAAATATTTTAGGTTTGTTTAATTATAGAGAAAGAAAACTTATGACAAAAATACAATCATTTTGGAATGGTTTTTACGGTAAGCAAATTAAGATGAAATTATCAAATTATGGAAAATTTCTAATAAGCTTAAAGATGCACAAGCCACAGAAAGAAAAGTTATTTCAGAAAAAAGATAAAAAGAATTTAGTTGTTTTAGCAAATAAATTAGTATCATAAAGATTATATTAATTTCCAAAAAAGGATATATAATGAGGAAAATGGATGCAGCATCGGAAAAAAGATTAATTGAAGCCGTATCTTATCTTAAAAAGATAAGTAAAGACGCATTAATGGCAAGGCTTTATCAAAAAATATTATTTTTATTAGAGTTGAAATATTATCAACAACATTCAAGACCGTTTATCGGTATAAATTTTAAAAGTTATAAATTTGGACCTTTTAGTCTTGATGTAGCAAAAGCTTTAGATGACCCTAAACCAAATTCAGAATGCTCAAACGAAGTTAAAGAAAAAATAGATGAAATATTAAAAGAATATAATCTTAATAGATTTGACCAAAAAACAATGGGAAAATCATTTAAAAAAATGATTGATTATATTCACTCTTTAGTGTTTTATAATCTAACTCCATTCGATTGTGATTTTAACTTTGATAATTATTCTTTTGAAGATTTATTTGAGAGAATTAACTCAAAGCTAGATGGTAAAAAATTAGAAGATGAGAAGTATAAATTTGCTTTAATTAACCAAAAAGCTAAGGAATACGAATGCCTATTCCAAATTTAGCTATTAATATAATAAGATTTTTAGTATCAACCTATAAATTAAAAAACGAAACATATGCTTATAGTGAATTTGGAAAATATATTAGAGTAACATTTTCAAAATTAAATGAAAAAAGTGATGTAAAAGAAATTTTAGATTTAATACGCAATTTCGATGAAAAGAAATTAGTGGAATTTTATGATTTATTAGTTTGCGCAACAAAAAATTTTAAAGATTTCTTAGTAGAATTTAAAGCCAAATTATTTTGTTTTATATGTGAAGAAATGAGAATTGAAATAAAATCCCTTATAAATAAATGAAAAACTCATAATCTTATCATTATTAGCTATTTTAGCTTTTGCTGATTATAATCAATACAAACCAAGTGAAGTTACTTGCAAGTTGGCAAGAGTATAAAAAGTTATAAAGCTGATTGTGGTAAATTTTAGTCTTTATTTTACTTATACCCTCAATACCCCATAAACCTTTTATATCCATCGCAAATAGTTTTTAATCTTCTTCTCGTTCTTTATAGAAATAATTATAAAATTTGTAGCTATCTTTATTAAACCAAAGAGTTTCTTCATTCTCTATTATCGATTTCATCTTATCGCTAAATCCCATTTCGTTTTTTATTTGTTTTTCAATTCCAGAAAAATAAAAATCAATTGTTTTATGTGATGGTTCAAACTTAAAAGAATTTTTCAATTTATCTAATTCATTTTGTAACGTTGGCTGTGATTCTAAAATTTTAAGTTGAAATTTTACATATTCAGCATATTTTTTTAATTTAAAATAATCTTCTATAATTGCTTTTTCTTTCGCTCCATCCATAAAATCAAGTAGCTCATCTTCGATATATTTAATTCTCTCTTTTAATTTTTCTATATATTCTTCACAATTGTCTATGCTATTAGATAAATATCTTAAATCTCTATCTAAAATTTTTCTGTCAACTCCTTTTGCATAAACATATAGAAAAAATATAAAATAAACAAAAAACCAAACTTCATTTTTTAAAAAACTCATAGATATAAAAACGCAAATAAAATACATTACTACACAGAATAGGAGCCATTTAAATTGAAATAAATTAGGAACTTTTAGATAAACATCTTTAATATTTTTTAAATTTTCAATTTTTATTTCACTGATTTTTTTAAAAAGTTCATATTTACTCATTCTATCATCTAGATAATCATCAAATGCTTCTTCTAGTTTATCTTCATATGTTTGATTTTTCAAAAAATATACCCTTTATTTTAATTCATATAACAAATTATACCACAAATATTTTTTAAAAATTATCCAAATTGTATAAATTTTAAGTTTGTTTTAATTATCCATTTTGTAGAATTATTTCAACAAAACAAAAAGGATAAAAAAATGCTAGAGGTTAAATTAGATTTAAGACCTGATATTAAAAAAATGCTAGAAATAGCCTTTGAAAGAAATTATTCAAAAAGTTACGCTTCTTTGGAAGAGTTTTTAGCTAATGTTCTTCATAATGCAGTTAAAAACTTAATCACCAAAGAAGCGTTTGAAAACAAAGGATTTGTTATTTCTCTCAAAGATTAGGAGTTTCGTTTAAAACTTGAAAATCTTTGTCATCTAGTCTTTTTTCAAGGGTTGCGACTTTACTTTCTAGCTCGCTAACTCTTAAAAGAAGATTATTAAGTTGAGCTTTTAAGCTTTGTATTTCGTCCATTACATCACCTTCCTAGAGTGAAAGTGATTATAACTAAAAAAAGGATAAAAAATGAGTTTTACAGATTTTTATTTTGATAGAGAAGAAAAAAGAATTTCTAGCCAAACAAAAGAATTAATTACAAATGAGTTTGAAAGCAAAGAGAATTTAGAAAATATATTTGCAAACTTGCAAGATTTTAAAAACTCTTTGGAAATAAGCTTAGAAGATGATGAAGAAATAGCAATATCCTTACAGGCTTATGGAGATGAATTTATAAGAAATGCTTATGAGCTTTTAGATAGAGTTAGAAAATTCGAAAAACACTGCAAAAAGCTTTTTTAAAAGTTTAACAAGTCCTTTAAAAAAGGGCTTTCTTAAGCTTTTGACCGCTTGAAAATTAAGCTTTACTATTGCGTTGATAGTTCTGTATAGCGGAAGGGTTAGCAAGTTATCCATAAACTTGGCTCGCTATTATTGTTTATAGTGCTATTTTTAAGGTTTTCTTGCACTTTAAAAACGACAGAAAATCAAGAGTTTAAGAAAAAGAAAGTATAATTATAAAGTTTAAGTTGCTAACTTGTCTCGGTGTTGAGAAAGGAGGCTAAAATGATTGAAAAATTAATAACTATTTTAATTCTAATTTTACAATTAGTTTTAGAGCTATTAAGACTTTACAATTAAATAGCCACACTTTTATAAAACACAGACAAATTTTAACCAAATCCGCTTAGCATAAACTTAAACGATTATACAATGCCGAGACTTGCGGATTTACTCGGCTTTATCGAAAATAAAAATAAATTTGATAAAATAACATTGTTTAAGTGGCTAATTTCTCTTGGTGGGGAAGGAGCTATTTTTAATGATAGAAAAGATTTTAAATATTATTTTCTTACTATTGAAAATAGTAAAAAAGTTGATTGAAATAATCAATCAACTAAACTAAAAAACCACTAAAATTATAGAATAGCCTTGCTTAGCCTATACTTAAACAATACTCACGCCAAGAGAGCAAGGCTCTTGGCTTTTCTTAAGCTCCTTTAATGCTTAAATGGGGCAACTTTACTACTTGAGAATTCGCCTTTTTGTTTTATTTCTACTATTTTAAAGAACTCAGTTGTCCCTTTTAAGCATTAATCTAAAAGGAGAAAAAATGAAAGCTTATCACACGAAAGAACAAGTCATCATAAAACTAAGTAAAGATGAATATAGAAAAGAAATAAAGCTAAACAAGTCTTTAAAAGATGAAAATAAACCTTTAAAAACTGAAATTTCTAATCTTGAAAATGAAAAAATAGAACTTTTAAAAGAGTTAAAAGACCAAATAGAAGCAAATATGAAAAATATAAAAGAAATTAGCTCTTTGCAAAATAAAATTTATGAGCTTCTTTATGCAAAAGAAAGGTCGAAACTATGTTCTTAAATAGTAAAAAAAATGAAAAAATAAGATATTTAGAAAAAGAAATTCAAAGGCTAAAAGGTGTAATAGCATTAAAAGATAGTGCTATAAATGAAATTTCATTGAAGTTAGAAGAAGAAATTGAAATCAATGTAAAACTTAGTAATTTTCGTATAAAAATACTTGATGCTTTAGGGCTTATAGGCGTTTTTAAAAACGATGATAAGGCTATTAAAGAAGTAAAAAGATTAAAGGAGAAGGAATTATGAAAAAACAAACAAAACCGCTAAGTATAAGAATTCCATTAGAATTAAAAGAAGAGTTGCAAAAAATAGCAGATAAAGAATACCGCCCTTTAGCAACTCAAATAGTTAAAATTTTAAGCGATTATGTTAAAATAACCAGTAAAAAGGAGTAATATGACAGAAGAGAAAGAAAACATTGTTAATTTTAAAATAAAAATTATCCATGAAGAAAACATAGAACTTGGGATAATGGCTAATTCTTTGTTAAGTTTTCAAAAATTAATGGATAGTTTTATATCAAAAGAACACGGTATAACACAAAGTAAAATTTTTTTAGAAAAGGTTGAAACTGGCAGTGATATATATTCTTTGGTTTTTGAAATAGCGGGAGAAGTTTTGCCTATTATTGCACCTATTCAAGCATTAAATGAATTTATAGAACTTATCATATCTTTTAAAAATATCAAATCAAAAAGTATAGAAGAAATAGAAGAAAATCCGCATTTTACTAAGTATAATGCCAATAATTTAAAAAATATATTTGCACCCGTTACTATAAATCAAAATACTTTTTTTATCAATCATAAAGGTGAAGAACTTTTGAGAATAAATAGTGATGAAGCTGAGCTTATTTATGAAAATGCTAACTACATTTGCGAAAAAAAGGAAATTGAATATCAAAAGATACATGAAAATGCTTTGATAACGATGTATAAAACTACAAATAAAATAGACAATAAAACAAAACATAAGGCAAAGTGCGATGCTTTAAGTCCTTATGCGGTTGATGTTAGTTTTAGTGATGAGAAAATAGCCGAAGAAGTTTTGAAAAATCCTTATGGATTTAATTTTTTAGTAGATTTAGAGTATTATAAAAACGATAAAAATAAAATCATTTTATATAGAATTTTTAACATAAAAGATAAAATATTTTTAGAATAAAAGAAAGGAGTAGCATGGCAGAAGAGAAAGAAAACATTGTTAAAAGAGTTTGTAAAGAGTTAAATATCACACAAAAGGAGTTAAGCGAGATTTTGGGGGTGCATCTTACTACTATTCAAAAATGGGTAGCTAATGATAATGATTTGCCTTTACAAGCTAAAAAATCTTTAAATTTGGTATTAGAAAATCATCGTTTAAAAACAAGACTTAAAATGCTTGATGAGTTTGTAAGATTATTTAAAGAGCTTCAAAAATAAGCATTTAAAGGTGTAAAGAAATTCTTTATACCTTTAAAATACAGAAAATTTATATATTTATTTTTAAAAAATATATATATTTTCTATAAAATATATTGACTTTTATATAATATTTATGTATAATTACTCTAAGAATACAGAATAATTCTGTAATGTTCTTTTAAAGTAAGAGTGTTTTAAGTTAGTTTTGTTAAAATTTGACTATGTTAGAGTTACTTAAGAACATAGGACTTGGCTTATTTGTCAATGGTAATTATGCTTTACTTAGTGGCAACATCACACTAAATAACACTTATATAGTGTTTGGCAGTGTGGCACTTATGGCACTTAGTATTTATGCAGATAGAAAGGAGAAAAAATGAGCGGCGAATATATAATCAGTGGATTTTTAACAATTTGCCTTATTATTGCTTCTTATGAGGCTTACAAAGCTTATAAAAAGGTAAAAAAACAACACTAAACTTATAAAACACTCTTGCTTTTAAATTAAAAAGCAAGAGTAATTATGCAAACTTTAACCCCAAAAACAATTTTTTTAAATACAGAAGTTGCAATATCTTATGAAACTTCAAAACAAAACATAAATAGCACTAAAAACTATCACGCTGATGAGCTCATAGAAAATATACACTATTTCTATGATTATGAGCAAACCAAAGGCGGAAGACAAAGAGTAATCAAATGGACCTTAGAAGGTGTTTATATGCTAGGCTTTTTTATAAAAAGTCCTAAGGCTAAAGAATACCGCAAAAAAGTAGCTAAGCTTTTAAGAGAGCAAACACAGGCTAGATTTAAAACCCTAAGCGATGAAAATCTAAGGCTTAATTCTTTAAATCATCATCAAAAAATAGGTTATAAATCTCAATTAAAACAACAAAAGGAACATTATGAAAACAAAATCAAAGCCCTAAAATACGACTTAGAAAATAAAAAGGAGTTAAGCTTTAAAAGAAAGCTTAGCAAGGAAGAATTACTAGAGCTTAGAAAAATACTAGCTAAGGATTATAATATGCTTTGCTTTAAAGAATGGGAATTTGAATTTTTAGCTGAAAAAATAGCATTAGAAAGTACAAAAATAACAACTTGGGATGCTGTTGTTAAGAAGCTAAAACAAACTCTTGATTATTGGCAAAATTATGATGAATACGAAGAAAAATGGAAAAAAATATTAAGGAGATGAGATGGGAATTTTAAAAAGACTTGATGAAACTATCATTATCAAAGATGATAGAAAAAATGAAAAAGAATTAGTTGAGTATTGCATTTTAGAAGGTATTTCTTTAAATGATGCAAACTTAGAAAATCTAAATTTAAGTGGTTTGGATTTTGATAATGTATTTATAAATGGTGCTAGTTTTAAAAACGCTAATTTAAATGATATTTCAAGCAAGAATGCATCTTTTATAGATTGCGATTTTAGTGGAGCAAGTTTCCATTTTTGTAATTTTCTAAGAACAGAATTTGAAAATTGTATATTTGAAAATGTAGATCTTAGGGACTGTATAGGAGATATGAAAAATATCTTTAGTGTTGTCGTTGATACCTATGTTATGACTTTTACAAAAACTATGATGAATTTAGGTTGTGATACTAAAACAATAAAAGAATGGCGTAATTTAAGCGTTGATGATTTAGAAGATGAAGAACAGAAATGGCTTTGGAGTTATTACAAGGATACTATTTTTGAAATTATAGATAAAAGATTAGGAGTTGAAAATGGTTAAAAAATATTTTAGAGAAAAAGAATTGAGCGAATATTTAGGAGTTAGTATAACATCATTATTTAAGTTAAGACAAGATGGTAAAATACCTTACATTCGCATAGGAAAATCCATAAGATATGAAATAAAAGAAATAGAAAAATGGCTTAAAGCTAAAAGACATTAAAAGCAAAACTCACAAAGAGAATTTAAGTAATTTCCATACCATTGCATAAGTTTTACTCTTAAATCAATTGCCTTGGCTCTGTTGTAAGCCCTTTCTATTTCATTGCCGCTTATATGATGTAATATCATTTCTGCTATATCTTTACTAATACCTTGCTGAATTAACTCATTGCTTTTATTAGTATAAACACTTCTAAAAGTAGAACGATATCCATGTATAGTGTGCTCTAAATTATAAAATTTAAAAAATCTTACAGCAAAATTCTCGCTAATAGTTCCATTATTATTAGCGAAAATATACTTTTTATCTCCATTTAAAATTCTTTGCATATCTAGTATCTTTAAAGCATATTTATTTAAAGGGATAATATTATCACCATTAGTTCTTACTTTCATTTCATCTGCTTTTATAATCCAAAGATTGTTTTCAAAGTCAATATCACTCCATTTAGCAAATCGAATATTTTTACTTCTTTGTGCTGTTAAAAGCGTAAAATAAATTGCATTAATTATAGTTGTATTTGTCCGTGGATGATTTTTATATTCTTTCATACATTCTAACATATTTTTTATTTCTTGTTCTTCTACTATAGCTTTAAAATGTTTAACTTTATTGTGATTTGCTTCATTGTAAAATTTCTTTAAATCTTTCAATTAAAGTATTATATCTGTTTTTAAGTCACCTCTTTGTCTACTAATCTCAAATATCCTACATAGCAAAGATATATTTTTATTTATTGTTTCGTATATTCCTTTTTTCTGCATTAAATCATAAATAGGTAGAAAATCATCTTTTTTCAATTCATTTATATCTTTTTGTCCCAAAGTTGGAATAATATATTTTTTAAAAATTGACTGTTCTTTTTTGATTGTAGCTGAATTTAATTTTTTAGATTTTATATCAACATAAAGAAAATTTGCTTTTTCAAGTGTCATAACCTTATCATTTTTGCCGATAAATTTTCCATCATACATTGATTTTAAAAGATCTTTTGCTTTTTCTCTTGCATTTGTAACATTTAAAACACCTTTTTGGCATTCCCCTATTGTTATAAAATTTTTAAATTTTGAAGCTCTTAAATAAAAAACTTTTTTACCTGTTGGATTAACTCGGACATATAATTCTTTTGGTTCTCCTACGCTAATCATATACCTTTTATCTTTTATTTCTAAATTGTCTATATCTTTTTGAGTTAGCATTAAAAAAACCTTTTTTAGTATTTTTGTAGCCAGAATTAGCTTTTTTACTTTGGCTACATAAATGGCTACAGAATTATAAGAAAAAATAGAAAAAATTTCAATCATAATGAAAAATTTTAATGTAGAAAAGTTGTTAAAATAGTGTATTTTGTATCTTAATATTACTTAATGAATTACTACTTGGTGTCCACGGCGAGATTCGAACTCACGGCCTCAAAATTAGGAATTTTGCGCTCTATCCTGCTGAGCTACGAGGACAGAAAGCGGGAAAAATCCCGCTAAAAATTTAACCGTTTCTTTTTTTGATGATTTCATCCGCAACATTTTTAGGAACTTCATCATAGTGATCAAATTCCATAGAATAAGTCGCACGACCTTGAGTTTGACTTCTAAGATCAGTTGAATAACCAAACATTTCAGCCAAAGGACAAAATGCTGTGATGATTTTATTTCCACCACGCTCATCCATGCTATTTACTTGACCACGACGTTTGTTAAGATCGCCAATAACATCACCCATGTAATCTTCAGGAGTTTCTACTTCGACTTTCATCATAGGCTCTAAGATCACAGCGCCTGCTTTTCTAGCACCTTCTTTAAAGCCCATAGAAGCAGCAAGTTTAAACGCCATCTCAGATGAATCCACTTCGTGATAACTTCCATCATAAACAGTTACTTTAACATCTTCTACAGGATAACCTGCTAAAACACCATTTTGTAATGCTTCTTGAACACCTTTATCAACTGCAGGAATGTATTCTTTTGGAATCACCCCACCTTTGATATCATTAACAAATTCATATCCACTACCTGGCTCAAGTGGTTCAAGGCGTAAGAATACATGTCCATACTGACCACGACCACCTGATTGTTTAGCGTATTTGTATTCTTGTTCAACAGCTTTTCTAATAGTTTCACGATAAGCAACTTGTGGTTGACCTACTTCAGCTTCAACTTTAAATTCACGAAGCATTCTATCAACGATAATTTCAAGGTGTAACTCACCCATACCTGAAATAATAGTTTGACCACTTTCTTCATCTGTAGAAACTCTAAAACTTGGATCTTCTTGTGCTAATTTATTTAAAGCAATAGACATTTTTTCTTGATCAGCTTTAGTTTTTGGCTCAACTGCAACAGAAATAACTGGATCTGGAAAATCCATTCTTTCAAGGATTACCTTATCTTTTTCACTTGCAAGAGTATCCCCTGTTAAAGTATCTTTAAGTCCTACAACAGCACCAATTTCTCCTGCGTAAAGCACTTTAATCTCTTCTCTTTTGTTAGAGTGCATTTTTAACAAACGACCAATTCTTTCTTTTTTATCTTTAGTTGAGTTATAAGCATAAGAACCGCTTTCTAAACAACCGCGATAAACACGCACGAAAGTAAGTTGTCCTACAAATGGATCTGTCATGATTTTAAATGCAAGTCCTGCAAACTCGCCATCATCGGTTGATTTTACAGAAACTTCTGTGCCATCTTCATATTCACCCTTGATATTTGCCACTTCATCAGGAGCTGGTAAATAAGCCACAACAGCATCAAGTAAAGGCTGAACCCCTTTATTTTTAAACGCTGTACCGCAAAGCATAGGAACGATAGAAAGACTTAAACATCCTGCTTTAATCCCTGTTTTAATCTCTTCAAGGCTTAATTCTTCTCCGCCTAAATATTTTTCCATCAACTCATCTGAAGTTTCAGAAACTGCTTCTATCATTTTTGTACGATATTCTTCTGCCTTTTCTTTAAGTTCAGCTGGAATTTCTTTTTCTACATAATCAGTTGGCTTAGTATCATCTTCCCAAACTAAAGCTTTCATAGTTACAAGATCGATTACGCCTTTAAAATTATCCTCAGCACCAATTGGAATTTGAAGTGGAACTGGATTAGCTTTTAAACGGTTGCGAATTTGATCTTCTACATTGTAAAAATTTGCACCGATTCTATCCATTTTGTTTACAAATACTATTCTTGGAACACCGTATTTATTTGCTTGTCTCCAAACTGTTTCACTTTGAGGTTGCACCCCACCCACTGAACAAAATACCGCAACAGCACCATCAAGAACACGCATAGATCTTTCAACTTCAATTGTAAAATCAACGTGGCCTGGAGTGTCAATAAGGTTGATTTGATGGTCTTTCCAAAAACAAGTTGTAGCCGCAGAAGTGATAGTAATCCCACGCTCTTTCTCTTGTTCCATCCAGTCCATAGTTGCAGCACCATCATGAACTTCACCGATTTTATGACTCATGCCTGTAAAGAAAAGAATTCTTTCAGATGTAGTCGTTTTACCCGCATCGATGTGAGCAGCAATACCGATATTTCTAACTTTTTTTAAAGGAGTACTTCTTGACATACACACTCCTTCTTACCAACGATAGTGAGCAAATGCTTTATTTGCTTCAGCCATTTTATAAGTATCTTCTTTCTTCTTAAATGAAGCACCTTTGCTATTAGCAGCATCTAAAAGCTCAGCTGCAAGTTTATCAATCATAGTTCTTTCACTTCTTTTTCTTGCAAAAGAAATAATCCAACGAATCGCCAAAGCTTGTTGTCTAGCAGGGCGAACTTCTACTGGAACTTGATAGGTTGCACCACCTACACGACGAGATTTCACTTCTAATAAAGGCTTGATATTTTCAATCGCATCATTAAAAATATCAATACCTTTTTTCTCGCCACCTTTTTTATCAATAGCTTCTAAAGCACCATACATAATTGTTGTAGCTGTGCTTTTTTTACCATCATACATTAAAGAATTAATAAATTTTGTGATTACTTTATTACCATAAATCGGATCAGGCAAGACTTCTCTTACCGGAGCTTTTCTTCTTCTCATTATTTTTCCTTCAAATTTTAAATTTTACTCAAACAAAATCAAATCTAACGGATTTGTCTGTATGAATGATTATTTTGCAGCGCCTGCTTTAGGGCGTTTAGCACCATATTTAGAACGAGAAACTGTTCTTTTTGCAACACCTGCTGTATCAAGAGCACCACGAACGATGTGATATTTAACCCCTGGTAAGTCTTTTACCCTACCGCCACGCACTAAAACAATGCTGTGTTCTTGCAAGTTATGACCTTCACCGCCGATATAGCTGATCACTTCAAAGCCACTAGTAAGTCTTACTTTGGCAACTTTTCTTAACGCTGAGTTTGGTTTTTTAGGTGTTGTAGTATAAACCCTAGTGCAAACTCCCCTTCTTTGTGGACAATTTTTAAGCGCTGGAGATTTAGATTTTTCTAAAACTTTTTTGCGCTCTTTTCTAACCAATTGATTTATGGTAGGCACAATAATTCCTTTCTTTAAAAATGTAATAAACTTTGGATGATATCTAATTTTTGCTTATAATTTAGTTAAAAAATATTTAAATGAGGAAATATAGCCCTAAAAAAGGGCTATTGATAAAAAGTTATTCTTGTTCTTTAAGTTTTAAATTTTGTTCACCATAAAGCCCTGTTCCAACAGGTATCATTCTACCTAGAATAACATTTTCTTTTAAATCTTCTAAGTAGTCAAATTTACCCGCTATACTTGCTTCGGTTAGAACTTTAGTAGTTTCTTGGAATGAAGCTGCAGAAATCACACTATCACTTCCAATCGCTGCTCTTGTTACACCTAAAAGCACAGGCTCAGCAATAGCAGGTTCTCCATCCATTCTAATGATTCTTTCGTTTTCTTCACGGAATTTACGTCTTGAAACCAAATCACCCTCGATAAATTTCGTATGTCCACTATCTACAACTTTTACTTGTCTTAGCATTTGAGAAACGATAACTTCTATATGTTTATCAGAAATCACAACACCTTGTCCGCGATAAACTTGTTGAATTTCAGAAATCAAATAATAATGCAAGGCTTTTTCACCTAAAATTTTAAGCACATCATGACTTGAAACAACTCCATCTGTAAGTTTTTCACCTGCATGGATAAACTCGCCATCTCTTACTTGAATGTGTTTTGATTTATCTATTAAATACTCAGCACTTGTACCATCTTCTGCTTGGATAATAATTCTTTCTTTAGAACGCAAAGGTTTATCAAAACGAACAACACCATCAATTTCTGCAATCACAGCCGCATTTTTTGGTTTTCTTGCTTCAAAAAGTTCAGAAACTCTTGGAAGACCTCCTGTAATATCTTTTGATTTAGCTGCAGCTTTTGGAGTTTTTGCTAAAATATCTGCTTGAGCGATTTTATCACCATCATGAACAAAAATAACGGTTTTTGGTTCAAGCTGATAACGCACAGCCTTATCACCTTTTCCTGCAATTACCAAAGTTGGTCTAACTCCGCTTGGCAAATACTCATTAATCACTAAAGAACGCTTACCTGTAGCTTCATCAATTTGCTCATCAGCACTATAACCTGCTTCAATATCCTCAAAGCTTATAACACCATCAATTTCTGCAATGATAGTATTATTATAAGCATCCCATTCTGCAATCACTTTTCTTTCTTTTTTAGGAGCACTTGCAATGATGGTATTTGCATCATCGATTTTTTCACTATCATTAAATTCTATCTTAGATTCTCTTGGAATATAGTGTCTTTTTGCTTCTCTATCATTTTCATCAGCAATCACCACAAAGAATCCTTTTTCTTTAACAATATCGCCTTTTTTAACATTTTTTACTCTATCTAAACCATCGCCTTTAAGGATATAAAATTTAAGCGTTCCCTTTTCTCCTGCTTTGATATTTTGTACCACGGGCTCGCCATCTTCTACTAAAATTTCACTCGCAAAAGGAATACGATTAGGAACGTTCCAACCCTCTTTAATCACTTCCACGATACTTTCATTTTCTTCTACTTGCATACCACTTTGATATGGCAAATAAAGTTTTCCATCTATACTACCACTTACACCTGCTAATTCATTTGGTTTAGCAAGATCGTATTTTCTTAGTATGTATTTTACTTCTTGTTTTTTATCTTTAATAGAAACAATCACATCTTCATGAATATTTTCTATATTAATCACACCTTTAAATGGAGTTTTGATTTTTGGCTCCACAAGTAAAATCGCCGCATTTCTACGATTTGCTACGATATTTTTACCTTCTTTATTTTTATAAGTTTTAAGATTATAAAATCTTATAAAACCTTCTTTTTGTGCGCTTACTTGTCTATCTTGTAAATCCGTACTTGCAGTCCCCCCGCTGTGGAAAGTTCTTAGAGTTAGCTGCGTCCCTGGCTCGCCGATAGATTGAGCGGAAATAATTCCTACTGCTTCACCTGGTTTTACTAATTTACCTTCGCCAAGATTGATACCATAACATTTTGCACAAATTCCTTTTTTAGCTTTGCAAGTAATAGGAGTGCGGATATTGACACTTTTTATACCGCTTTCTCCAAGAATTTTTGCTTTTTCCTCATCCATTAAAGTACCTTCTGCAAAAAGCACAGAATTTGTAATAGGATCGATCACATCTTCAGCTAAAACCCTGCCTAAAATTCTTTCTTCTAAAGTTTCTATAATAGAACTATCTGCGGTAATTTCATTGATTTCAACACCTTCATGCGTTCCACAATCTTCAATAGTAATTTTTACATTTTGTGCAACATCGATAAGTTTTCTTGTCAAATAACCCGCATTTGCTGTTTTAAGAGCGGTATCTGCAAGACCTTTTCTAGCACCGTGAGTTGAAATAAAGTATTCAAGAACATTTAGCCCTTCACGGAAATTCGAAATAATAGGAGTTTCGATAATAGAACCATCAGGTTTAGTCATAAGTCCTCTCATCGCAGCAAGCTGAGAAATTTGAGCCGCACTACCCCTAGCACCAGAATCTGCCATCATATAAATAGAGTTAAAACCTTCTTTATCTTTTTCTACAAGCTTCATCATCTCTTTTGAAAGGACATTATTTGTACTTTTCCAAATATCAATGATTTTATTGTATCTTTCCCCTGAAGTAATCAAACCAAGATTATAAGAATTTTGAATTTCTCTTACTTGTTTTTTTGCTTCATCGATAGCTTTTTGCTTGTCATTAGGAACAATAATATCTGCAATCGAAATTGAAATACCTGCTTTAGTTGCATACTCAAAACCTAAATTTTTAAGTCTATCCAAGAAACTTGCTGTAATCTCTAAACCACCTTGTTTATAAACATAATCCACAAGCGCGGCAATGTCTTTTTTCTTTAAGACTTTATTCCAACTATTTTCAGGCACAAAATCAGGTAAAATGGATTTAATAATCAATCTTCCTGCTGTAGTGGTAATCTTTCTACCATCTACCATAGTTTGTATACTCGCATGAATATCCAAACACTTGCTTTCAAGCGCCATCATCACTTCATCAATACCTGTACAAATTTTATGCGAACCTTTAGCACCAGCTTTTTCTAGTGAAAGATAATAAATCCCTAAAACCATATCTTGAGATGGAACGGTTACAGACTTACCGCTTGCCGGCAAAAGAATATTCATTGATGAAAGCATAAGCACTTTGCATTCTGCAATGGCCTCTTGAGAAAGCGGTACATGCACTGCCATTTGATCCCCGTCAAAGTCCGCGTTAAATGCTGCACAAACCAAAGGATGAAGTTGTATAGCCTTACCTTCCACTAAAACAGGATGAAAAGCTTGGATAGAAAGTTTATGCAAAGTAGGCGCACGGTTTAACATAACAGGATGCCCTTTTACCACCTCTTCTAAACATTCCCAAACTTCATTAGTTTTGTTTTCTATCATTTTTTTAGCTTGTTTTACTGTGGTTGCATAACCTTTTTCTTCAAGCTTAGCTAAAAGATGTGGCTTAAAAAGCTCTAAAGCCATTTTTTTAGGTAAACCGCATTGATCCATTCTAAGTTTTGGACCTACAACAATAACGCTACGACCTGAAAAATCAACCCTCTTACCTAGTAGGTTTTGTCTAAAACGTCCTTGTTTGCCTTTAATAATTTCACTTAAAGATTTTAATGGGCGTTTATTTGCTCCTTTTACAGCATTAGCACGACGACCGTTGTCAAAAAGTGCATCAACAGCCTCTTGGAGCATTCTTTTTTCATTTCTTATAATGATTTCAGGTGCATCAAGTTCCATAAGTTTTTTAAGACGTGTATTTCTATTAATAACACGACGATATAAGTCATTCACATCAGAAACTGCAAATTTCCCACCATCTAAAGCCACTAAAGGACGCAAATCTGGCGGTAAAACTGGAAGATTTGTAATCATCATCCATTCAGGACGATTTGGTACGGCTTCATCGCTATCGGTATTGGCGTTTAAATTTGAATTTAAGAAATTTTCTACAACTTTTAAGCGTTTAATGATGGTTTTTTTCTTAGCCTCTGAATTTGTAGCCGCCATTTCTTCTTTAAGCTGATTTAAAAGCGCTACAAGATCTAAATTTGCAAGTAAATCACGAACAACTTCTCCACCCATTCTTGCTTTAAAGCCACTATTTTCATAGCGTTGCATTAAATTTTGATATTGCTCCTCGTTTAAAACATCGCAATATTCCACTTTTTTAGTACTTTCATTATCATAGAAAGCATCTCCTGGGTTTTCAACGATATAAGCTTCATAATAAAGCACGCGCTCAAGATCTTTCATCTTAACACCCAAAAGCGTCCCTATACGGCTTGGAAGAGAATTAACATACCAAATATGAGCCACAGGAGTTACAAGCTCAATATGCCCCATTCTAGAACGACGCACTTTTGAATTTGCTACTTCAACACCACATTTTTCACACTTAACGCCTTTAAAACGCATTTTTTTGTATTTACCACAAAGACACTCATAATCTCTTATAGGTCCAAAAATCTTTGCACAAAAAAGCCCATCTCTTTCAGGCTTTAAGGTTCTATAATTGATAGTTTCTGGTTTTTTTACTTCTCCATAAGACCATGATTTGATTTTTTCAGGACTTGCAAGTCTTAGTTGAAACGCTTCAAAATCTCTAGGTCTTGCATCTTCTTTGATTTCTATTACTTTAAATTTACTCATTATCTTCATCCTTATCAAAAATCTCAACATCTAAAGCAAGAGATTTAAGCTCATTGGTTAATACAAAAAATGTTTCAGGAATTCCTGTTGCTGGAACATTTTCACCTTTTGTCAATGCTTTATAAGCACTAAATCTACCTTCTACATCATCTGATTTTATGGTTAACATTTCTCTTAAAGTATGAGCCGCTCCATAAGCTTCAAGTGCCCAAACTTCCATTTCTCCAAATCTTTGTCCCCCAAAGAGTGCTTTACCACCCACAGGTTGTTGGGTAACTAAGCTGTAAGGTCCTGTACTTCTTGCGTGAACTTTCTCATCAACTAAGTGGTGGAGTTTTAGCATATACATACATCCTACATGAACACGCTCTGCGATTTTCTCACCCGTGCGTCCATCATAAAGTTCTGTTTTGCCGTCCATATCTATCTTGGCCATTTCAAAAAGCTTGCTAAATTCTTCTATATTTACACCTTCAAAAACAGGAGTAGCAAATTTAACTCCTTTACTCCAGTCTCTAGCATAGTTTAAAAGCTCTTCATTGCTTAAGCTTTTAATAAATTCTTTTTCGCTTGCAAGTCTTGGAATAGAACAAATTTCAAGCATTTTTGCTCTTAATTCTTTAAGAAAATCTTTTTGCTTTCTGTCAAAAATTTCTTGAATCTGATCTCCGAGTCTAAGTCCAATTAAACCCAAATGGCTTTCTAAAATTTGGCCTATATTCATACGACTTGGAACGCCAAGTGGATTAAGCGCAATATCCACGCTTTTGCCATTTGGTAAATAAGGCATATCCACTTCAGGAACTATAGTTGAAACTATACCTTTGTTTCCGTGGCGTCCTGCCATTTTATCACCGACTTTAAGCTTTCTCTTTGTAGCAATATAAACTTTAACAAGCTTAATTACCCCACTTGGTAAAATATCATCTTTTTCTAAAATTTCAAGCTTTTCATCGTGTTCTGCTTTTAATTTTTTCTTCTCATTTTGGAAATGATTTTTTAAATCATCGTATTCTTTTTGAATCTCTTTAGAATAAGCTTTAATCAAAGTTGTTAAAGTAAAACGATTGATTTTTTCAAGTTCGCTAATATCTGCAGTTTGTCCTTTTTTATAATTTTTATCTCCAATTTTTTGATCACTATTTAAAGGGGCTTTGGAAAGAAGAGCACAAACACGAAGCATTTCTTCTCTATCCATCATCAAAAGTCTATCATGATGTTCTTTTTCTAAAGCCATTTTTTCTTTATCATAAGATTTTATTGCGCGATCATCTTTTTCATAGCCTTTTTTAGTGAAAATTTTAACATCCACAACAACACCCTCTAAAGAAGCGGTTGCATAAAGTGATTTATTCACAACATGTCCTGCTTTTTCCCCAAAAATAGCTCTTAAAAGTCTTTCTTCAGGAGTTGGTTTAACCTCACCTTTTGGAGAAACCTTACCCACCAAAATCATACCTGGTTTGATATGGGTACCAATTTTTGCAATACCGCTCTCATCAAGATGTGCAACATCTTCTTCTTTTACATTTGGGATATCTTTGGTAATTTCTTCTATGCCGTCTTTTAGTTCTCTTGCTTCAATTTCTTTTTCATAAATGTGCACGCTTGTAAAGGTATCTTCACGAATAATTCTCTCACTTACAACTATAGCATCCTCATAGTTATAACCATTCCAAGGCATAAAAGCGATTAAAGCATTTTTACCTATAGCAAGTTCGCCTTGATCCATAGAAGGACCATCTGCGATAATTTGTCCTGCTTTTACTATATCACCTTTTTTAACAATAGGATGTTGAATATAATTTGTATTTTGATTGGTTCTTAAATTTTTCTCCATAGTATAATGGTCAATAAATGGACCTTTATCATCTTCACCTAAAATGAAAATACTTTTATTATCCACTTTCTCAACCACACCGCCACGCTTTGCTTTAACAGCTTCCCAAGCATCACGCGCAATAATTTGTTCCATACCTGTTCCTACTATCGGAGCTGAAGCAGTAAGAAGTGGCACAGCTTGACGTTGCATGTTTGAACCCATTAGTGCTCTGTTTGCATCATCGTGCTCTAAAAACGGAATCAAAGAAGCCGCAACCCCAACAACCATACCTGAGCAAAGATCGATTAATTGCACTTCTTCGCGTCTTGCAAGTATAGTTTCACCATCTTGTCTAGCCTCAACAAATTCTTCTACTATATTGCCTTTAGCATCAACCTTAGTTGAAGCTGGTGCGATAAATAAGCCTTCTTCTTGTGTTGCTGTAAGATAAACAACTTCATTAGTCACTTTACCATTTACAACTTTTCTATATGGTGCTTCAACAAAGCCAAGTTCATTTACTTTTGCATAAGTAGAAAGAGTGTTAATCAAACCAATATTTTGACCTTCAGGTGTTTCAACTGGACAAATTCTACCATAATGTGTCGCGTGAACATCACGCACTTCAAAACCTGCTCTTTCTTTTACAAGCCCACCTTCACCAAGCGCTGACAAACGACGCTTATGAGTAACCTCACTTAAAGGGTTGGTTTGATCCATAAATTGCGAAAGCTGACCTCCTGTAAAAAATTCAATGATGGTTGTAGTAATCATTTTAGGATTGATTAAATCATAAGGCATTACTTTATCAAGATCCGCATTTAAAGAAGTAAATTTATCTCTGATCGCCTTTTGCATTTTTGCAAGACCTAAATGAAGTTCATTGGCTAAAAGTTCACCTATAGAACGGATACGACGATTTCCTAAATGATCTCTATCATCAATATGTCCTTTACCATTTTTTACTTTAATTAAATATTTTGCAGTTTTAATAATATCTTCATTAGTCAAAACAGTAACATACTCAGGCACTTCAAGACCTAACTTATGGTTCATTTTCATACGACCTACCTTGGTAAGATCGTATCTTTCAGGATTGAAGAATAAATCATTTACAAAAGCCTTCGCTGCATCTTTTACCACAGGTTCACCTGGACGCATAACTTTGTAAATTCTAATCGCAGCTAAATCATTTTCATCATCGATATTTTCACTTTGTTTAAGAAGTTTTAGAGTTTCTCCATCTTGAGCAAAGGAGTTAATAATCGCTGCATCAACGCCATTAGCCAAGTCATTTGCTATATCAAAACTTTTTTGCTCTTTAATCTTGGCAAGCTTACTCTCATCTAGCAAAGTTAAAGAATCAAATAAAACCTCTCCACTTTCCTTATCAATAATAGGATTTGCCAAATAACGATTAAGTAAAATTTCTACAGGGTATTCTATCCATTTTAAACCGTCTTTAATAAGCTGTTCTGCTTTTTTCTTTGTAAGTCGTTTTCCAGCTTGATGAACAATTTTTCCTTTTTCATCTTTAATATCATACTCTATTCTGTCCATAAAATCATTTGGATTAAATTCTGTTAAAAATTTATCTTTTTTCACATGTATAGTCTGGATAGGATAAAACAACTTAATAATATCCTGTTTTTTATACCCTAAAGCCCTAAAAAGCATAGTTACAGGAACTTTTCTACGCTTGTTGATTCTTACATACAAAACATCTTTGGCATCGTATTCAAAATAAAGCCACGAACCACGATCAGGAATAATTTGTGCTGTATAAACAAGCTTATTTGCAACCGTTGAACTTTCTTCTTCTTTAAAAATAACACCAGGGCTTCTATGTAATTGATTTACAACCACCCTCTCAACCCCGTTAATGATAAAAGATACACGATCTGTCATTAAAGGAATTTCGCGGATATAAATTTCTTGTTCTTTAATATCTTTTACGCCAACTTTTTCCCCTGTTTTTTCATCTTTTTCATGCAGAGTAAGACGGATTTTCATTTTTAAATTTACAGAATAAGTCAAACCTCTTTCCATGCATTCGCGAATGGTATATTTTGGCTTGCCTATTTCACTACTAACATATTCAAGACTCAATCTATTTTGCGGATCATGAATAGGAAAAATTGATTTAAAAACTTTTTCTATACCACTTTCACCATTATCAAGATTTAAAAAATAATCAAAACTCTTTTTTTGTAATTGTAGAAGATTTGGGATTTCTATTTGTTTTGAAATGTTTGAGAAGTCTACTCTTAAACGATTTCCTAATTTATTATCTAACATATCGCACATACCTCATGGTAAATTTTGTAAATTTAAAAAAGAAGACCTAAAAATTAGGTAAAAATAAAAAAAGAAGACTTGCCTTGGCAAATCTTCTTCTAACTTTAAAGCTTAAAATTACTTAAGTTCTACTTTAGCACCAGCTTCTTCAAGTTGTTTTTTAGCTTCTTCAGCTTCAGCTTTAGCCACACCCTCTTTTAGAGTTGAAGGAGTTTGCTCAACTGCATCTTTTGCTTCTTTAAGACCAAGGCCTGTAAGAGCACGAACGATTTTAATAACTTCAATCTTTTTAGCACCGCCATCAGTTAAAACGATATCAAATTCAGTTTTTTCTTCAGCAGCAGCTGCAGCACCACCAGCTGCAGCACCACCAGCTACCATTACAGGAGCAGCAGACACACCAAATTTTTCTTCAAATTCTTTTACAAGTTCTGATAACTCAAGAACACTTAAATTTGAAATATATTCTAATACATCTTCTTTAGAAATTGCCATTTTTTATCCTTTTATTTAATTTATTCAGATTCTTTTTTATTTTTAAGCGCATTTAAACCTATTGTGAAATTGGTAATTGGCGCATTCCAAACTTGCAAAAGCATAGCAAGCAACTCATTGCGTGAAGGCATTTTAGCAAGAGCTTTAACCTTAGCAACATCTGCAACTTCGCCTTCAATATGAGCTGTTTTGATTTCAAATTTATCGTTATTTTCTTCAAATTTAGCGGCTACTTTTGAAACACTTAGCTGATCTTCGCCCCAAAGATAAATATTTGTATCTTTAAGAACTAGACCTGTTTTACCGGAATTGTTAAGAGCAATGTTAGCCAAAGTATTTTTAACAATTTGAACTTTTACATTGTTTTCTCTTGCATTATTTCTAAGCTCTTCTAGTTTTTTTGTGCTAAGACCTCTGTAATTACAAACTACAATAGCTTCACTAGCTTTAAAACCTTCTTCAAGTTTAGCAATAATCTCAACTTTTTCGCTTCTAGTCACATTTTCTCCTTTCCGATTGAGATTTCAAGTAGAGTGGAAATCCAATTAAGCTTACGCCTCGACCATCTTCAATCTAAAATAAACATCTCAAAAAATCAAAAATTTTTTCAAATGTTTATTTTAAAACAAAAGAGTTGCAAAAAAGCAACTCTTATTTCATATCAAGCAATTCTTGTGTTTCAAGCTTTACAGAAGGGCTCATTGTCAAAGATAAAGCCGCATTTTTAATATATCTACCTTTAGCTGCGGCAGGTTTGTGTTTGTTAATTGCCTTTACAAAAGTGCTAACATTGTCCCATAATTGTTCTTTAGAAAAACTTACTTTACCAAGACCTGCATGGATATTTCCTTGCTTATCAACACGGAAATTTACTTGACCACTTTTTGCATTATTAACCGCTTGAGCAACATCCATAGTCACTGTTCCGGTTTTAGGATTTGGCATTAAACCTTTTGGGCCTAAAATTCTACCAACTTTACCAACAAGTCCCATTAAATTTGGAGTAGCAATCAAAACATCAAAATTCATATTACCTTTTTGAATTTCTTCTACTAAATCATCGCTACCCACAATATCTGCACCAGCATTTTTCGCTTCATCAGCTTTTGCATCTTTTGCAATTACAGCAACGCGAACTTTTTTACCCGTTCCAGCAGGTAAAACAACAGATCCTCTTACCATTTGATCTGCATGTCTTGGATCAACATTGAGTTTTAAAGCAATTTCTACAGTCTCATCAAATTTAGCAGACTTTAAAGTCTTTATTGTATCAATTGCATCGCTTAAAGCATACTCTTTATTTGAATCAATTTTTTGTGATAATTCTTTTAATCTTTTTGCTATCTTAGCCATTTATTTTCTCCGCATTTTAAAGTGCTACCGCCTTTTACCTTGGCGGTGAAAGGATTAATCTACGATTTCAACACCCATAGAACGAGCTGAACCTGCAATAATTTTAGCAGCTTGATCTCTATCTTTAGTATTTAAATCTGCAATTTTCTTATCTACTATTTCTAAAACTTGAGCACGAGTTAACTTACCCACCTTATTTTTAAGTGGATTATCCGTACCTTTAGAAATTCCAGCTGCTTTTTTGATCAAATCCGTAGCTGGCGGTTGTTTTGTAATAAAAGTAAAACTTTTATCTGCATAAACAGTGATAACAACAGGGATATTAAAACCTGCCATATCTTTTGTTCTTTCATTAAAAGCCTTACAAAACTCCATAATATTAACACCTTGCTGACCCAAAGCAGGACCAACAGGTGGTGATGGGTTTGCTTTTGTGGCAGCAATTTGCAATTTAATTTCGCCTACGACTTTTTTAGCCATAACAAATCTCCTTACTTGATATAAATTAAATTATTTTCTCAACTTGAGAATATAAGATCTCCACTGGAGTTGAGCGTCCAAAAATAGAAACATTTAATTTTAATAAACCACGAACCATATCATACTCTTCTACAATTGCAGTAAAGTTTGCAAATGGCCCTTCTGTGATTCTCACATTTTCCCCTTCTTCAAAAGAAATCTTTGGTTTAGGCGCTGCACGATTGTGAACTTTTTCCAAAATCAAATTAATATCTTTTTCTGTTAAAGGGGTTGGCTTTTTGGATTCTCCAATAAAACGACCAACCTTTGGAAGAGATTGAATGCGATGCCAAAGCTCTGTATTTAAATCAAGAAGTGCAAAAACGTATCCTGAATACAAACTTCTTTCGCTAATCTTCTCCTTTCCATTCTTAAATTCAATAACATCTTCAGTTGGAACAACAATTTCTTTAAGTTGTTCTTCAATTCCGTTATCTTTTACTAAATTTTCAATGGCTCTTTTAACTGCCATTTCACTGCCAGCATAAGTTTGAATTGCATACCATTTATGAGTACTCATTTACTCTCCTTATACGATCGCAGAAACAATAGAGGACATAAGCCAATCCACTAACGCCAAAAACAAAGAAATCACCGCAACAACCACAAAAACTGTAATATAGGCATTTCTTACCTGTTCTTTTAAAGGAAAAATTACTTTCCTTAATTCGGCTTTTGATAATTTAAAATAAGTTATTAATTTTTCCATTTATTTAAACCTTAATTATGGCAGGGCAAGAGGGATTCGAACCCCCAACCATCGGATTTGGAATCCGGCGCTCTACCGTTGGAGCTATTGCCCTAAGGGCGCAAGCTTAACTTTTTAGCTTAACTTCTTTGTGAAGTGTATGTTTTTTTAATCTTGGGCAATATTTTTTTAATTCTAATTTTTCAGTAGTATTTTTACTATTTTTATAGGTGCTATAATTAATATCACCACATTCTTCACACTTTAAACCAACTTTAATTCTCATTTCAATTTTCCTTAAAAAATTAAAGCCAAGCTTTTAACTTGGCTTTATTAAATTATTTAATAATTTTAGAAACAACACCTGAACCAACAGTTTTACCACCTTCACGAATAGCAAAACGAGTTCCTTCTTCAAGTGCTACTGGAGCGATCAAGCTTACAGTAATTCTCACATTTTCACCTGGCATAACCATTTCAACACCATCAGCTAATTTAATCGAACCTGTAACATCAGTTGTTCTTACATAAAACTGTGGTCTATAGTTGTTAAAGAATGGAGTATGTCTACCACCTTCATCTTTATTTAAGATATAAACTTCAGCTTCGAAGTCAGTGTGTGGAGTAATTGATTTTGGTTTAGCAAGAACCATACCACGGATAACTTCTTCTTTTTTAGTACCACGAAGAAGAACACCTACGTTATCTCCTGCTTCGCCTTGATCCATTTCTTTTCTGAACATTTCAACACCTGTTACAGTTGTTGTTTGAGTATCTTTAATACCAACGATTTCGATAGTATCACCTACTTTTACAACACCTTTTTCAATTCTACCTGTAACAACAGTACCACGACCTGAAATTGAGAAAACGTCTTCAATTGGCATCAAGAAGTCTTTTTCAGTATCACGAGTTGGAGTTGGAATATAACTATCAACTGCAGCCATAAGATCCATAATTTTTGCCGACCATTCACCATCTTGTCCAGCTTTAGCTTCTTCAAGAGCTTTTAAAGCAGAACCAGAAATAATAGGTGTATCATCGCCTGGGAAATCATAAGAGCTTAACAATTCTCTAATTTCCATTTCAACTAACTCTAAAAGTTCAGCATCATCAACCATATCTGCTTTATTCATAAAAACAACAATATATGGAACGCCTACTTGACGAGAAAGAAGAATGTGTTCTCTAGTTTGTGGCATAGGGCCATCTGCAGCAGAAACAACCAAGATCGCTCCATCCATTTGTGCAGCACCTGTAATCATGTTTTTAACATAATCTGCGTGACCTGGGCAGTCAACGTGTGCATAGTGACGATTGTCTGTTTCATATTCAATATGAGAAGTAGCAATAGTAATACCACGCTCTTTTTCTTCTGGAGCATTATCGATATTATCATAATCTTTAAGCTCTGCTAAACCTCTTCTAGAAAGAACAGCAGAAATAGCAGCTGTTAAAGTAGTTTTACCATGGTCAACGTGACCAATAGTACCAATATTTACGTGTGGCTTATTACGTGAAAATTTTTCTTTAGCCATTTTTTTCCTCCGTATAAAAAATAAATTGAGCAAAGCAAGTCTTATATCTATATAATTTTTTCAATTCATGGAGCTCATAGCGGGAATTGAACCCGCGACCTCTCCCTTACCAAGGGAGTGCTCTACCTCTGAGCCATACGAGCGCTCAGAAAAATTATACACAATAACAGACAACAAAAACTCTTAAATGGGATATATACTGTAAGTTAAAGGTTTTAAAATACAGCTCCCAGTTCTTTTAAATTGTTGGAGCGGGAAACGGGACTCGAACCCGCGACCCTCAGCTTGGAAGGCTGATGCTCTAGCCAACTGAGCTACTCCCGCAAAGCATGGTGGTGAGTCGTGGATTCGAACCACGGAAGGCGAAAGCCAGCAGATTTACAGTCTGCCCTCGTTGGCCACTTGAGTAACTCACCATAAAAATATTGCTTTTTCAATATTCTGGTCAAACACTGCTAAAATAAATGGAGCTGGTTAAGGGACTTGAACCCCCGACCTGCTGCTTACAAGGCAGCTGCTCTACCAACTGAGCTAAACCAGCAAAAATAAAAGTGAGATTATAACTCAAAAAAAAATTTTTGTCAAGACTTTTTTAGTTTTTCTATAAAATTTTAGTCTTGTAAAGTTTATTATCATAAACCAATATTATTTTTATCTATTTATGATAATCAAACAAATTTAAAAATTTCTTTGCTCTTTCGCTTTTTGGATTTTCAAAAAAACTTTTAGGATCATTTTCTTCGATGATTTTTCCTTCATCCATAAAAATAATTTTATCTGCTACAGCTTTAGCAAAACCCATTTCATGAGTAACAATAAGCATAGTCATACCCTCTTTTGCAAGATTTAACATCACTTCTAAAACTTCTCTAACAATCTCAGGATCCAACGCTGCTGTAACCTCATCAAAAAGCATTAACTCAGGATTCATACATAAACTTCTTACTATGGCAATTCTTTGCTTTTGTCCTCCGCTAAGTTCTCTTGTATAAGCATGAATTTTATGCAAAAGCCCCACCTTTTCAAGCCAAATTTTAGCCTCTTTTAAAACCTCATCTTTCTTTCTTTTTTGCACTTTCATAGGCCCTAAAAGTATATTTTCTTCAACACTTAAATGCTCAAAAAGCTCATAAGATTGAAAAACCATACCAACTTTTTGACGCATTCTTGGCCATTCTTTAAAATCTTTATCTATTTTCTCATTATCAATATAAATATTACCACTTGCAATCTCTTCAAGCCCATTAATACAACGCAAAAGCGTAGATTTTCCACATCCGCTAGGACCTAAAATCACCACAACTTCTTTAGCCTTAACTTCTAAATTAATATCTTTTAAGGCGTGATGCGAACCATAATACTTTTGTAAATTTTCTATTTTTAGTATGCTCATTTTAGCTCCATTTTTTCTCTAATTTTCTTGAATATAAAGTGATGGGATAACAAAGTATAAAAAAGATAAAAAAAATCAAACCATAAATAATAAAAGGTGCAAAATCATTTCTATTATGAAATTCTATAATTTGTTGCCCTACTTTTACAAGCTCTACCGCACCGATTAAATAAGCAAAGGTTGTACTTTTAATCATGCGAGTAAGTAAATTCATGCTCATAGGAGTTAAACGACGCATAGCTTGTGGAATAATAATATAAACAAAACTTTGCACCGTATTTAAACCTAAAGATGATGCACTTTCATACTGATGTTTTGGAATACTCTGCAAGGAAACACGCACTAAATCCATCATCTCAAAACAACCCCAAATGCTAAAGACAATAATAGCTGCACTTACAGAACTCAAATCCCACTCAAACCATCTAGGAAAACCAAAATACACCACAAAAAGCCATACCAAAAGTGGCATAACACGCACAAATTCTAAACCTAAACGACAAAAAGCATAGATATAGGTATTTTTAAAACTCATTAAAATTCCCAAAAACAACCCACCTATCGAAGTAATAATAATGCTGATAAATGAAATTTCAAGAGTGACAAAAAGCCCTTGCCAGAGTCTTAAAAGCGTATCGGTATTTAAAAGTTCAAGCATGAATCAACCTTTTTTCAAACTTTAGCAAAATAAAAGACAAAGGCAAAATAATGCACAAATATCCCATAAACAACAAAAACAATAGCTCATCTGTCTTATAGGTTAAGGAATTTAAACTCTTCATTAAATTCACCAAATCTGGCAAGGCAATAATACTAACCACTGAAGTTTCTTTGATTAAAAATATAATATTAGCACTAATACTTGGCATAGAAATAGCTAAAGCTTGCGGCAAAATCACATAACGCAAATTTCCAAATTTTGAAAAACCCAAAGAAAGTCCGGCTTCAAACTGCTGTTTTCTTATGGCTTCAAATCCCGCCCTTAAACTCTCAGCCATATAAGAACCCCCTAAAAAACTAAGTCCTACTATAGCACAAGCAAAAGAAGGTCTTAAAGTTTCTTCTACGCTTAAACAAATCACACTAAGCGGTGGAATTTGTTCTAAATGTATATTAAATTTAGGTAAAGCATAATATAAGAAAAAAAGTTGAATTAATAAAGGCGTATTTCTTGAAAACTCTATATAAAGCTTGCAAATATTTTCTAAAATTTTTATTTTAAAATAACTCATTAAAATACAAAACAAGCCTATTATCAAAGAAAAAATAATTCCAAAAAAGCTTAGTTTTATCGTAAGCCAAGCAGCCGTTAAAAAAGCAGGAGCTTGAGCTAATATAAAATCAAAATCCATTCTCTACCTTAAATTTTACCAAAGTTCTTTCATGATCATATCTTTATTTAAAATTTCAATTCTACCTTTTTTTGTATCAATAAGTTCTGAAATTTTAAGTTCTTTTAACACTCGAGATAAAGATTGTGCTCTAACATTTAAATCAATTGCAATTTGTTTTTGTGAAATTGTATCTAATTTTTTTTCATTTTCCAAAAGATACTTTAATAATCTCGTCCTTAAATCTAATGCATTTTGAGATAATTTCTTTTCTAAAATTTTAATTTTATCAAAAAGTGAACTGATAAGTAAAAAATTGAATTCTTTATTTTCACTGCATAAATTTTGAAAATTAATAAAATCAATTTCCAAAATTTCTCCATCTTCCTCAAATATAGCATTAGCAGGATAATTTAATTTTTTAAAAGCAGGCATTTCTGCTATAAAATTTGGAGGATTAAAATAATGCAAAGTAATTTCTTTATCACTTGCTGTACTTTTATAAATGCGTATTTTTCCCTTGATTAAAATAAAAAATTTTTTAGCCTCTTCGCCTTCATAAAATAAAATACTATTTTTTTGAAATTTTTTTAATTTTCCTACACTAGATAAAAGTTCTAAATAATCTTTCATTATATACATTTTCCATTCTTAACTTATGTTAAATTTAATTTATCTTATTTTTGCTATATTAACGCCATAAAATTAACATTTAAGAAAGGTTTATATGAAATTTGAAACAATTAATCAAGAAAGCATAGCAAAACTCATGGAAATATTTTATGAAAAAGTTAGAAAAGATAAAGATTTAGGTCCTATTTTTAACAATGCTATTGGAACAAGCGATGAAGAATGGAAAGAACATAAAGCAAAAATAGGAAATTTTTGGGCAGGTATGCTTCTAGGCGAAGGTGATTATAATGGGCAACCCTTAAAAAAGCACTTAGATCTACCTCCTTTTCCTCAAGAGTTTTTTGAAATTTGGCTAAAACTTTTTGAAGAAAGTTTAAATATAGTTTATAATGAGGAAATGAAAAATGTCATTTTACAGCGTGCACAAATGATAGCCTCACATTTTCAAAATATGCTTTATAAGTACGGTGGACATTAATTTGGCAATTTTTTTGCCAAATCTTTTTTCACCTTTTCTAAAATCTCCTCATCCTTAGAAAAATCAAAAAATTTAAACTCATTTCCATGCTGCATAAAACCATCGAGCAAATCTCCACTCAAACGATTTTTAAGATCAAGCTCTGCTATTTTAAACCCATCTAAAGTGCTAGCAAATTCTTTTAAACGACTTGGAATTTCTTTAAGTTTAGTATAAAGATAACAAGTGCTTTTAAGCCCTACACGACCTACACGACCACGAAGTTGATGCAAGGTAGCAAGTCCTAAACGTTCCGCTCCCACAATCACTATCATACTCAATCTTGGCAAAGAAATGCCCACTTCCACCACTGTAGTGCTTAATAAAATATTTCCCTCATCCCTAAAACGCTCTAAAATTTCATCTTTTTGTTTATCTTTTCCATGAGTTACAAAAACTTTTTCATAATGACTCTGCCAATACTCCCTAGCCTGCTCCAAAGAAAGATAAGGAATATTATCACTAGCACTCACTAAGGGATAAATAATGATAATTTGATGATTTTTAGCAATTTCTTCCTTGATCTTCTCGCTAAGCTTAGAAAAACCTTCATTTTGTATACAATAAGTTGCAATATCCTTCTTAAAAGGCATTTGCTTAATAAAACTAAAATTTAAAAGTTCAGATTGTATCATGCTTAAAGTTCTTGGAATAGGCGTAGCCGAAAACTGTATAAAATGAGGGGTAAATTCTTGCTTATTTAAAGAATGAATTTTTTCACGCTGAGCTGACCCAAAACGATGTTGTTCATCTATCATTACAAGTACGGCATTATGACTTTCTAAATGAATTAAAGCATGAGTGCCTATGATAAGATTTGCTTTTTGGATATTTTGTTCTAAATCTTTTTCTTTTTTACCCCCTTTAATAAACAAAATATTCATAAAATCAGGTAAAAATTTCCTAGCCTCTTCATAAAGCTGATACGCTAAAATACTAGTAGGTGCCATTAAAATAGCCTGCTTAGGATAAACCATCAAAGCCGCACCAAGCAAAACCAAGGTTTTACCACACCCTACATCACCCATAATCACACGCCTTTTAGCTTCTTTTGAATGCAAATCTTTTTCTATATCTTTTAAGGCATTAAGCTGATCTTTAGTAAGAGAAAAAGGCAAATCTTTAAGCCAATTGGCTATATTAAAAACATTGATTTGATGAGCTTTAAAATGTGTTTTTTTAGCTTTTAAACGCTTTAAAAAATTATATATTTCTATATATTTTAAATCTTTGCTAAAATTTTGCAAATTTTCAAACATAAAAAAACTTTTTTCATCATAGGCATGTAAATTTAAAAGAAAATGTATATATTTATCCTCTATGCCACTTTCTTTTAAATTTTCATAGTTAAGATATTTATGTATAAAAGCAGCAATTTTTGTATCTTTTAAGCCTAAAATTTGATACTTTGGACTAAAACCCTCAAAAGAAGTTAAAATTTTAGGATTGTTAAATTGCCAAGTGTGATTAAAACGTGAGAGTTTAGCATTAAAAATAAGCTCTTTTCCTACCTTACAAATCCCAAAATGCCAAGCTCTAGGATGAAAAAACACAAAAGAGATATTTTCTTGCCATTCTTCACAAAAACCCAAACCAAAAAGTTGATTTTTTCTTGAACTAACGCTTTTTATAGTGATTTTTTGGGTACAAATTTCATTTTCTTTAGGATTTTTACTTGGATTTAAATTTTCAATTTTTTTAGGTAAAAGAAGCGCTAAATCAATAGCACTTCTAATTTTTAATTTTTTAAAAAATTCATAATCACTTTCTTTAATTTTCATTTTGTATGCTTGCAAAACTTATATTTAAAAGCTCTTGATGTTTTTTAATATAAGCATTTATGGTTTCAAGTTTAACCTTTTCCATAAGTTTTAACTCTTCTTTATAATATCCTAATTTTAAACCTTGATAAAATTCGTTAAAAGACATAGATAAACGCTTGCTTAAGCTTTCATAACGCAAAGGAGTTGATCCTATGAGAAAATTTTTAGCTTGATCAAGTTCGTTTTGAGTAATACCATTTTTTATAAAATCTTCAAAAAGCTCTTTTACGATTTTTTTAGCTTCTTTAGCGCTTTCATTTTTAGTTTGTAAATATCCAAAAACTCTAGAAAAAGATATATTCATATCAAGCATAGCATAAGCTGAGTATGCAAGACCTCTTTTAACACGAATTTCTTCCATAATCCTTGAACCAAATCCTCCTTGCCCTAGAACAAATAATGCAATTTTTGCAAGATATAAATCCTTATCTTTAAAATCGGCAAAAAAAGGCGTAGCAAAATAAATATAAGCTTGTTCACTTTCTGGGCGTAGCAAAATTTCATCTTTGATGTTTTTACTTAACTCATATTTTTTTGGAGTATTTTTCTTACCTATTTGAAGTTTTGATAAGAGTTTTAAAAGATCTTCCTTGGCTTGTTTTTCTTCTAAATCTCCTCCTAAAATCACAACCAAATCACTAAGATGGATAAAATTTTTATAAAAATTTTTCAGATCTTTTAAAGACAAAGTTTCTATACTTTTTTCATCTCCATCGTTTGGACTTTGAAATTCTTTACATTTAAAAATTTGAGCATTGAGTAAATTTTTTGCTAAATAATCAAAATCACTATTTTTACTCGCAAGTTCACCTAAGGCATTGATTTTTAATTTTTGCAAAATTTTTTCTTCCATTCTTGGTTTTAAAAGCAATTTTTCTAAACTCTTTAAAGCAAAATCAAAATTTTCTTTCAAGCAAGAAAGATTGATTTCCAAGCTTTCAAAACCACTACTTGCCTCTAAATTTATCGCTCTAAATTCTAAATCCTTAAAAAATTTATCATCCACGCCTTCATTTAAAATACGTGAAAACATCTTAGCTAAGCCTGCTATTTCATCATAACTTCTAGCGCAATTTCTAAAAACAAGCTTTAAAACAACAATAGGAAAATCGGAATTTTTTTCAAAAATAAAAGGGATTTTAACACCCCTACTCTCTAAATACTGCATTAAAACCTTTCTAAAATTTCATAAGCGGTATTGCGTTTAGCTGGATTTTCGCCTAAACTTCTAATCAGCCTTATCATCTCATCTTGATTCATTCTATAACTTGCTCCTGCAGCGCTTACTACATTTTCTTCCATCATGGTTGAGCCTAAATCATTAGCCCCAAATTTTAAAGCAAGTTGACCTATAATCGAGCCTTGAGTTACCCAAGAACTTTGCAAATTTTTAAAATTATCTAAATAAAGTCTTGCTAAAGCTAAAAGTCTTAAATACTTGTTAGAACTTTGCTTCATAATCTCTGGATGTTTTTGGATTAAAGCAGTATTATCACTTTGAAAGCTCCATAAAATAAAAGCTCTAAATCCCCCTGTTTCATCTTGTAATTTTCTCAAATGCTCAAAATGATCGATGATTTCTTCATCATTTTCAACCGTTCCAAACATCATAGTAGCTGTACTTTTCATACCGATTTTATGAGCTTGGCGATGTACTTCTAACCAAGTAGCTGTATCGCATTTATTTGGTGCGATAATATCACGCACCCTATCGCTTAGCACCTCAGCTCCCGCTCCTGGTATAGAAAATAAACCCTTAGCTTGTAATCTTTTTAACACTTCAGTGATTGAAATTTTAGATGCTTTTGCAATATAAGCGATCTCAACTGCTGAAAAACCATGCACAGTGATATTTGGATAATGTTCTTTTATCCAAGAAACTAATTCTTCATACCATTCTATTTTTAATTTTGGGTGCACCCCGCCTTGAAAAAGAATTTGTGTACCCCCGATAGCTTCAAGCTCTTCTATCTTTTTGCCTATCTCTTCAAAGCTTAAAATATAAGCATCATCTTCTTTATGATGGCGATAAAAAGCGCAAAAAGAACAATCAATACAACAAACATTGGTATAATTAATATTTCTATCTACAACAAAAGTGGTGATTTTTTCAGGATGAAGTTCTAATTTTCTTTTATAAGCCATTTCTCCAAGTTCTGTTAAACTTGCATGGTGTAATAAATCTAAAGCTTCTTTTTTATCCAGTCTTTTCAAAATTTTTCCTTGTTTTTTACATAATTAAAATAATTATAGCATTTAAAATATAAATTATGCTATAGTTTCGCTTATGAATTGCATTGAACTATTAAAAAATAATAAAAATATCAGAATATTAGCTTCGGTTCAGTTTATAGTATATTTTGGAGCATGGTTTTCTCAAACGGGAGTTTTTACCCTTTTAGTCGAACTTAATGCTCCTACTTGGGCAACGGCTACAAGTGCTATGCTTGCTTTTTTACCTGGAGTTTTACTTGCTCCTATTAATGGCGTCATAGTAGAGAAAAATAAACCTAAAAAACTTTTACTCAGTATGATTAGCATAGAATTAATTTCTATTTTTTGTCTTATTTTTGTCACAAGTCTTAGCATGCTTTGGCTTTTGTTTATTTTAATCTTCATAAGACTTTGCGTTGCTTCGATTTATTTTCAAGCTGAAATGAGTTTATTGGCGAAAATTTTAACCCCTCAAGAACTTAAACTCGCTAATGAAATGCACAGTGTCATTTGGGCGATTTCTTATACAGCAGGTATGGCAAGTGCGGGAATTTTTATTTATTTTCTAGGAGTTAAAACCGCTTTTTTATTTGACTGTGTACTTATACTCATAGGCATTTCTTTTTTAGTAAGATTAAGCATTCCTGATTTTCATCAAAAAACACAAAGTCGCTTTTTTACCATGATAAAAGAAGGATTTTTCTATGTTTTAAATAATAAAATAATTTTTCATCTTATCTTGCTTCACGCTTTTATAGGTTTAACTGCTTATGAAACCTTGGTTACGCTTTTAGCGCAACATCAATATAAAGAAGTTTTATCTGCTGCTTTAGTAATAGGGTTTTTAAATGCAGTACGTGCTTGTTCTTTAGCTATAGGACCTATGGTTTTAAGCAAATTTATTAATGATAAAAATTTATTTTACATGTATCTTGGTCAAGGCTTAGGTATTATACTTTGGGCTTTAACTCAATTTAATTTTTATATTTCTTTTTTAGGTTTAATTGGCGCAGGTTTTTTTACCTCAGCACTTTGGGCTTACACCTACACTATGATACAAAAAAATGCTGACAAAGAATATCATGGTAGAGTGATCGCTTATACAGATATGATTTATCTTAGTTTTAGCGCTATTATTTCAATGCTTATGGGCTTTTTATTTGAAATAGGCTTGAGTTTAGAACTAATTACAGGCTTATTGGGTATGATTTTTATCTTTGCGGCATTTTATTGGAAGTGGTTTTATAAAAAATATTTGTGAAAATTCACAAATATTTTAAATTTTAAATAAATCTTGAAGATTTTTCATTGCTTCTTCATTGCTGATGGCATTATTTAGCTGCGATGAGCTTAATTCATTGAGCTCTATTTCATAACCACTTAACATAGAAGCAAGGCGAATATTAATACCATTTTTTCCTATAGCTTTACTTTTTTGTTCGCTATTTAAACTTACAATAGCTTTTTTATCTTCAATTTTTACAGAATTTACAATAGCAGGAGCTAAGGCACGAGAAATTAAAATTTCACTCTCATTTGTAAATTCTATACAATCAATATTTTCATTATGAAGCTCTTTGCTTACTGCATTAATTCTTACACCTTTAACACCTACTGTAGCACCTACAGGATCGATATTTACTCCATTGGCCTGAAGAATGATTTTTGCTCTTTCACCTGGAATTCTAGCACATCCTATAATATTGACATAACCATCTTTGATTTCTGGAACCTCAGCTTCAAGTAAACATTCTAAAAATTTAGGACTTGTACGACTAAGCTCGATTTTAATACCCTTATCTGTATAAACACGGCGTATCACAGCTTTTACCACATCGCCTATTTTAAACTTTTCCCCTTTAATGCGATTTTTTCTCGGTAAAAAAGCTCTTAATTCATCTATTTCAATAAAAGTATTTTCTTCATTATCCACTCTAACAACTGTACCAAAAACCATTTGCCCTACTTTGTTTTTATATTTTTCAAAAATAGTTTGTTCTAATAATTTTTGTATATGATATTCAAGTTCTTTATGCAAGGTATTTACCGCAGTTCTTCCTAAATTTTCCAAAGAACATTCATAAGTTAATTCATCTCCTATTTCAACATCTGGAGCTTCTGATTTTGCCTTACTTAACGCGATAAAACTCTCACTTTTATTTTGTAATCTCTCGTCATTATCTGCTACTATGGTAATTTTTTGATAAAGATTTAAATTTTTAGGATCTACAAAAAACTCATATTCTTGTCCATAAATTCTTTTTGCAGTATTGATTAAAGCGGTAGCTACTTTTTCTTTTACATTCTCTAAGTTTAAATTTTTTTCATTAGCAATAGATTCGATAATATCTGCTATCTTTTCCATATTTTATAAAACCTTTTTTGTGGGAAATTTAAATAATGTAGGCAAAAATTATATCCTTAATAAGTTTAATTAAAAGTAAAATTTGCTAAAATTACAGATTAAAATGAAAATTCTTAAGGATTTAGCTATGGAATTAAAATTGGCAAGAACTTTGATTAATGAAAAACCTAAAAATATTAGCCTAGAAAAAATCGAAGAGGCTATAGAAAAAGAAGGACAAAAGTTTTTTTATTTTGATAAAGATAATACACACAAACAACTCATTGCCCTTGTAAATCATTTTGAAAAAAAAGGAGTAAGCATTTATCATAGAACCGTAAAATACGGACTTGATGATAATGATTTTATGTATGAGGTACATATTCTTTGAGTGCTAAAAAACTTTTTATCCAAACTTTAGGTTGTGCGATGAATGTCAGAGATTCTGAGCATATGATCGCAGAATTAACACAAAAAGAAAATTACGCACTAACAGAAGATATCAAAGAAGCAGATCTTATTCTTATTAATACTTGTTCAGTGCGTGAAAAACCTGTGCATAAACTTTTCTCAGAAGTGGGTGGCTTTGAAAAAGTTAAAAAAGAAGGTGCTAAAATAGGAGTTTGTGGATGCACTGCATCACATTTGGGAAATGAAATTTTCAAACGTGCTCCTTATGTGGATTTTGTTCTAGGGGCAAGAAATATTTCCAAAATCACTCAAGCTATAAAAACTCCAAAATTTATGGGGGTGGACATAGACTATGATGAAAGTGAATTTGCTTTTGCAGATTTTCGAAATAGTATTTATAAATCCTATATTAATATCTCCATAGGTTGTGATAAACACTGCACTTATTGCATAGTGCCACATACTAGAGGAGATGAAATTTCCATACCTTTTAACATCATCTACAAAGAAGCTCAAAAAGCCGTTGAAAAAGGCGCTAAAGAGATTTTCTTGCTAGGACAAAATGTCAATAACTACGGCAAAAGATTTAGAAACGAACATAAAAAAATGGACTTTTCAGATCTTTTAGAAGAACTTAGCACTATAGAAGGTTTGGAACGCATTCGCTTTACAAGTCCACATCCTTTGCACATGGATGATAAATTTTTAGAAGTTTTTGCCAATAATCCAAAAGTTTGTAAATCCATGCATATGCCTTTACAAAGTGGCTCAAGTGAAATTTTAAAAGCTATGAAGCGTGGCTATACTAAAGAATGGTATTTAAATAGAGCTTTAAAACTTAGAGAACTTTGTCCACATGTTAGCATTTCTACAGACATTATTGTAGCTTTTCCAGGGGAAAGTGAAAAAGATTTTGAAGAAACTATGGATGTTTTGGAAAAAGTGCGTTTTGAACAAATTTTTTCTTTTAAATACTCCAAACGCCCTTTAACAAAAGCCGCAACCATGCCTAATCAAATCGATGAAGAAACAGCTTCAAGAAGACTTAGCACCTTACAAAATCGTCATAGTGAAATTTTAGATGAAATTGTAAAAAAACAAGAAAATAAAACTTTTAAAGTTTTATTTGAAGAATTAAGAGCAGGCAATAGCATTGCTGGAAGAACAGATAATAATTTTTTAGTTCAAGTTGAAGGTAGCGAAGAACTTTTAGGGCAATTTAAAGAAGTAAAAATCACTAATGCAAAGCGTATGGTTTTATATGGGGAAATCGTTTAAAATCCATTGCTTAACATATATAATTTTCATCTTGCAATGGCTTATTTTTTTAAGCTGTAAAAAGCACTATAAAGGTGAAAAAGTTGATTGTAAAGCTAGTGTGATACTTTTTTGGCATGGAAAATTAGCACTCATGCCTTTTGCGTTTAGACATTATAGACAAAAAAATAAAAAAGCCTATGTCATGATCTCCCACCATAAAGATGGAGAACAAATTGCAAAAATCATCAAGCTTTTCGGTCTTGATACTGTAAGAGGAAGCACTTCAAGGGGTGCTAGCAGTGCACTTAGAGCTGCATTTAAAGTTTTAGAACAAAATGACGATATAGTTATCACGCCTGATGGTCCACGTGGGCCTTATCATAGTATTTCAGATGGTTCTATCATTTTGGCTCAAAAAAAAGAACTAAAGATAAGAATTTTAAACTATGAAGCAAATCGTTTTTGGGAATTTAAAAGTTGGGATAAGATGATCTTGCCAAAACCTTTTAGTAAGATTACTTATAGTCTAAGTGAACCTTTGGATATTTTATCTTTAGATAAAGAAAAAGCTAAAGAATTTCTAATGGAACAATTTGATAAAATTAGCTTAGCTGATCAATTTAAGGAATGAAATGTTATTTTTACTTAAAAAAATATTTCCACAACTTTTTATTAGTATTATTTTAGAAGATAAAAAAAATATTGTAAAAGCTTCTATTTACAGAGGAAATAAACTAATCAGTAGCAATGAAAAAACTTTTGATAAAAGTGAAAATTTATTAGAATACATAAAAAATTTAAGCAAGCATTTCTTATTTTACCACACTGCTTTATTTTTAGACGCCAAAGAACAAGGATTAATACCTAGTACAAATATTCAAGATTGTGAGCACTTTAATATAGGAAAAATCAGCTTACAGCATATTTTATTTAATAATGCCCTTGTTTATACGGCTACCGAACATGTGGAATATTATAGCGAGCTTTTTGAAGAATATAGAGGTTTAGATTTTTTATATTCCCCTTTTGCCCTTCTTTACTACAATATACAAAAAGAAAAACAGCCTGATGATCAAATTTTACTTTATGGATTTAAACAAGGACATCTTTTGGCAATTATTGTTGCTAAAGGCAATACTATTTTATACGGTGATTTTAAAATATTTGAGCAAGAATTAGGTTTAGAGCTTGAACTTCCATCAGAAGATAATCAAGAAATTGAAAACAACAACGATGATACTGAAGTTACCTTAGATAACTTCAATGAAGCCTTAAATAATAAATTTGATCTACTTGATCAAGAAAATAATCTTGAAACTTTGGATAATAATGATAATTTTAATCTTGATGAATTAAATCAATTTAGCAATGATATGGAACTTTGTCGTTATATTATTACGAGCATTGAAAAATTTTATAATGATGATAAATATGCTGGGGTATTTATCAATGGTATTTTATTATATAGCGAATCAGATATTAACATAAGTGCTATTGATTTTTTAGAAAGTGAAACTTTTTTAGAGATAAAAACGAAACAAATCAACACCTTAGATCTTATGATAGAGTTGATGCGAAAGGAGCTTAAATGACTTATAGCTTCATACAGCCAAGAAAAAAACCTATTTTCACACTCTTTGATAAAATTTGGCTAGGACTTTTTGGTTTTAGTATATTATTTATCTTGCTAGTATATTTTACATATACAATAAAAATTGCATTAATCAATAGCTCTATCGATGATGAAAAACAACAAGTTATAGTGCTTCAAAATCAAACTAAGCAAAATGAAATGCTTTATGAAATTTTATTTGATCAAAGCCAAATAGCGAAAAATTTTAACACTCAAAATCAAATTGTTAAAGAAAGCTTAAGAAATCTATTTGATATTATTGTAAAAACTGATAATATTACTCTTGAAAGTGTTGAACAAGACGAATATTCCTTAAAACTTATCGGAGTCACTCCTACAAGAGAAATGTTTACTCTACTTTTAGAAACCCCTTTAAAAAGCATCTTTGATCAAAGCTATACAACCTATTATCGCTTAGATAATGGGTGGTATCGTTTTGTTAGTATTAGTAAACAAATTCCAGGAGTTGCAGATGAAAGATAAAAGTCTAGAAGAAATTGATTTATTAAAGCTTATCATTTGCGCGTTAAGTTTTATAAGCGTTTGCACAGCCTTGATCTTATTTTTACTTTTACCGACATTAAAAAACTACAAACAAGCAAATCTTAGAGAAAACTCACAACTTGCTATCTTAAAAGCCGCTAAATCAAAATTTGACTTTAGTGAAGATAAAATATCAACTCTAAGAAGCGAAAACAACAAAAGTTTAGAGCAATTTGAGCAAAATTTTAATATAGGAAATTTTGATATTTTTTTACAAAAATATTTTCAAAACGTAAAAATTCAAGAAACTAAGCCCGAAAAACAAGAAAAATATCTAAAAAACCGCTTAGCCATTAAAGCGACAATGAACAATCCTAGAAGACTTTATGATTTTATTGATGCTCTAAAAAACTATAATAACTTAATCAAGCTTGATTATCCACTTAATCTTAAAGCAGGAGAGCAAGGTATCTCTATAGATCTTACTCTCAAAGTTTATTCAAGCTAAACTCACATCCTCGCCTTTTAAAATTTGATTCATAGTATTCATTGCACACATTTTTCCACACATGGAACATGAGTTTAAATCATCAGGGCGACGCTCATTAAACATTTTTTTGGCCTTTTCTCCATCAATAGCAAGTTTAAACATTTTCTCCCAATCTATCTCTTGTCTAGCCTTACTCATCTCATTATCTCTTGATCTTTCTTTTGGAAGTTTAGCTATATCTCCTGCATGAGCTGCAATTTTAGTCGCAACTATACCCTCTCTAACATCTTCTAAATTTGGAAGTCTTAAGTGTTCAGCAGGTGTTACATAGCACAGCATATCAGCACCGCTAGCTGCAGCCACAGCTCCTCCAATAGCACCACTAATATGATCATACCCTGCGCCAATATCTGTTACCAAAGGTCCTAAGACATAAAAAGGCGCTCCTTTGCATAAACGCTTTTCTAATTGCATATTTGCCTCTATTTCATTAATAGCCATATGCCCTGGACCTTCTATCATTACTTGAACCCCAACATCCCAAGCCCTTTGAGTAAGGAGTGATAATTCTATAAGCTCTGAAATTTGTGCCCCATCACTTGCATCGTGGGTAGAGCCAGGACGCAAAGCATCACCCAAAGATAAAGTTACATCGTATTTTAAACAAATATCAAGCAAATCATCATAATACTCAAAAAAAGGATTTTCAGCATCTTTCATCATCATCCAAGCATAAAGCACAGAGCCTCCTCTTGAAACTATATTTGTAAGTCTTTTACTTTGTTTAAAAATATGCGCTGCGCGAGAATTAATACCTGCATGAATTGTCATAAAATCAACCCCACTTTTAGCATGATGATATACAACATCTAAAAAGTCTTTGGCATTAATTTGTTTTAAATCTTTTTCTAAAAATCCTACTGCATCATATACAGGAACTGTTCCTATCATAGCTTTTGAAACATTAACAAGCTCATCTCTAAAACGACTTGTTTTGCCATAATTGCTTAAGTCCATAATCGCTTCTATGTCAAATTTATGAGCAAGCTCTACTTTTTTCATTTCCTCGCTATAATCAACACAATCATTTGAAACTCCTAAATTTACATTAACCTTAGTACGCAATCCAAAACCTATACCATTTGGATCAAGACTATTATGATTAATATTTGCAGGGATAATAATTTTACCGCAAGCAATATTTTCAAGCAAAAAATCTTTACTTAAATTTTCTTTTTGTGCAACAATCTGCATTTCTTTAGTAAAAACACCTTCTTTGGCATAATTCATTTGAGTTTTCATAAATTTATCCTTTAAAAAATTTGGATAAATGAAGGGTGAGTATAAATTTTTAAAGTATTGAAATTTATAAATCTTCCCGACGCTGGCATTATCCAGATCCGGTTCGGTCTAAGCTTTTAGCTTACTCTCAGCCTGTTACACAAGCTCCCGTCATTTATGTTTTAATTATACACTTTAAATATTTATTTTTGCTTTATGCGTGCAGTTTTTGTAAAATTTATAAGTTCTTCTGTAGTTTTTATATGATAAGGAAGTTTTCCAAGGCAATATTTAAAAATTTCAGTAGCTGCCAAAGCATCATCTAAGGCCCTATGATGCGTATTTTCCACGCCAAGAAATTCTTTCAAAACCTCTAGTTTATATTTTGGACTTTCTATACAACATTGTGCAAATTCTATAGTGCAAATACGACGATTAAGCAAAATGCCAAAACCACACTCATTTAAAGCCTTAGAAATAAAACTATAATCAAAACGCACATTATGCGCTACAAAAATACTGTCTTTTAAAAAAAGCCTAAAATCACTTAAAACCTTTGCTAAACTTGGAGCATTTTCCACCATCTCATAAATAATACCCGTAAGTTCGGTTATATTTTCTGGAATTTCTTTTACTTTAATAAAACTTTGAAAGCGTCCAATTTCTTTAGAGTTTTGAATTTTAACCGCTCCAATTTCTAAAATTTCTCCCTTACTTACCCCACCAGTACTTTCTATATCTACTATACAAAAAATTTCATCTTTAATTTTTGTTGTGCGTGTTTTAAGGGTAAAAATATTATCTTTATTCAAAGTTAAGCCCAAACCCAAAAGCTCAAAAGTTTCTAAATCTAAATTAAAATTTTTTAATTCTTCAACTTTGGCAAACTCTTGCATCACCCAATCATAAGGCTTGCTTTGCTTATTTAATATAGAAATAATCTGATCAATTTGCTGTAAACTCAAAATTCAAGCTTTAAAGATGAAATTGCAGTTTTATAATCATTAGAAGAAAAAATATAACTTCCAGCCACCAAAATATCAGCTCCGGACTCTTCTAAATCGCTAGCATTTAAACCATTAACACCACCATCAACCTCTATAAAAACTTTAGCATTTTTTTTATCAATCATTTGGCGCAATTCTTTGATTTTTTCATGTACTAAAGGTAAAAATTTTTGCCCACCAAACCCAGGATTAACACTCATTAAAAGTACCATATCTACAAATTCTAGCATGTGTTTAATAGAATCAATAGAAGTGTGTGGATTTAAAACAATAGCAGGATGGATTCCTTGACTTCTTATATATTCACAAAGTCTTATAGGATGAACTTCGCTTTCCATATGAAAAGAAATAAATTTTGGTTTCAAAGGGATAAAAAGATCTATAAATTTACTTACATCTTTAACCATCAAATGCACATCTAATGGCAACTTACTAATAGTTGAAATTTTTTCAATCACGCAAGGTCCGAAAGTCAAATTTGGAACAAAGTGTCCATCCATTACATCAATATGCAAAAGATCCGCACCTGCAGCTTCAATAGCTTTAACTTCTTCTTCTAATTTCAAAAAATTTGCAGACAATAAACTTGGAGCTACATACATGATCAAAACCTTAAACTATATATAAATGTGATAAATAATATTTTATCGACTTATATATTAAAAAAACTATAAATTATGGAATATTTTAAGCTTAATTTTGATAGAATCTCCATTTAAAAATTTTCATAAGGACAAGAAAATGGCAAGAGTATGTCAAATCACAGGCAAGGGTCCAATGGTGGGTAATAATGTCAGCCATGCTAACAATAAAACAAAAAGACGCTTTTTACCTAATCTCAGAACAGTTCGTGTAACTTTAGAAGATGGCACCACGAGAAAAATGAGAATTGCAGCTTCTACTCTGAGAACTCTAAAAAAACAAAATTCTAAATAATTTTGAGGATTTATTCCTCAATTTTAATATTTCAAATTTAAAAATAAAATTTAATAAATCACTTATATAACACACATTTAAAAATTATTATTAAGTTTATTATTTTTTAAGCCAAAAATATCTTTTAATAGTGTAAAATACCTTATTAAATGAATTTTAAATTTCACTAATACAAGGAGAGTTTATGCTACATGAATATAGAGAATTAATGTCAGAGCTAAAAGGTAAAGATGCTCATTTTGATAAACTATTTGATCGTCATAATGAACTTGATGACATGATTAAAGATGCAGAAGAAGGTAGAACTTCTCTTAGCAGCATGGAAATTTCAACCTTAAAAAAAGAAAAGCTTCATGTAAAAGATGAACTTAGCCAATATCTAGCAAATTATAAAAAATAAGGCAAAACAATGTTTGGAAGTAAAATAAACCATTCTGATCTTCAAAAACTTGAAGAAGAAAATAAAAATCTTACACATAAAATTGAAAAATTTCAATCGGAAAATTTAGAATTAAAAAATAAAATTGCATCATTAGAACAAGCGGCTTTGGAATCTAAACTTAAAACAGATCTTTTAAATGTTTTATTAACTGGGGTATTAAAAAATATCACTATTGTTCAAGGCGACATGTTAGAAAATGTAAATAAAGCAGAAGTTATCTCTAGTTATTCTAAAACTTCTCTTGCTGAAATGGATGAACTTAACCATATTGCTAATTCTATCAATGCTTCCTTAGGGGATATTACAGAATCAGCCAATAAAACAAGAGATGTTGCAGGAACATTGCATAGAAGTGTAGATGAAATTACTAATGTAATTAATCTAATTAAAGATGTTTCCGATCAAACCAATCTTTTAGCTCTTAACGCTGCCATAGAAGCTGCACGCGCAGGTGAACATGGGCGTGGTTTTGCTGTTGTTGCCGATGAAGTAAGAAAACTAGCTGAAAAAACACAAAAAGCAACCACAGAAGTTGAAATGAATATCAACCTTCTAAAGCAAAATGCAAATGAAATGTATACTCAAAGTGAGCAAGTTGAAAAAATTTCTATAGATTCTAATGCTCATATTATGAGTTTTTCCGAAAAATTTACCCACTTAGTAAATGAAGCGCATTCTACTAATTCAAATGCAGTTGGTATCGCTTCAGAAGCTTTCGTATCTTTAGCAAAACTAGATCATATAGCTTTTAAATTAAATGGTTATAAAGAAATTTTTTCCAAATCAGGAAAGCAATTAGCCGATCATACATCTTGTCGCTTAGGAAAATGGCTTGCTAGCACAGGAAAAGAAAGATTTGGGCAAAATAAAAGCTTCTTAAAAATTAACGAGCCACATGAAAAAGTTCATGAAAATATGAATAATGCTATAACAATAGCAAATACAGAAGATATTAGCAAAGATATTACTCAACACAGCATAATTAATAAATGCGAAGTTGCTGAAAATGCATCGCTTGATCTTTTCAATGTATTTAAAGAAATGCTTGATGAGTCAGATCATTAAATCCTAGGTTGAACCTTTTTAAGGTTTAACCTAAATAATCTTTAATTTTCCCCACTTCTCCTTTAAAAACCACATATAAGCAAAATCAAGCAAAGGCGTTCTTATCATATTTTTACATTTTTTTTCAAAATCCTGCACCTTAACATAAACAGCTTCAATCTCTTCATCATCAACTCCACCTCCAGAAGAAATTTTATCTTTTTCATCAACTTCTGCGAAATAAAAGCTTTGCTTGCTTACACCTGAACCAAACCCTGTATAAAAATCTCCTATTTTTTCTAAATTTTTAGGAGCATATCCTAGTTCTTCTATACATTCTTCTTTTGCTATTTCCTCTAAAGATAATTTTTTATCCACAAGCCCAGAACAAAGCTCTATAGTATAGCCCATATTATCATCTTTTACATAATCTTTATCATGCATTTGATGATACCAAAGTGGTATACGAAATTGGCGTACAAAAATAAAACTTTCTAATTCTTTATGATACAAAAGCACTGAAACACTATCTTTAGATTCTATAAAATCCCAAGTACAAAACTTACCATTACTTTCATAAGCAAATCTCTTAGGCTTAATATAATTTGATTTTTCAAAAGAAAGTTCTTTTAAATTTTTAAACGCCATAATAAAACCTTTATTTATTTTTCACATTGTACTTTATTTTTGCTTTTTTGAAAATATAAAGGTGATTAAAGCCTTAAAAAATTAAAAATCATATTTATAACTCAACCAAAAACTCCTTCCTTCTGTATAGTCTTGATAACGATTTGCATATCCAGCAGGATTAGCCCCATCCCATTTAGTAACTTGAGGATCGAAGAAATTTTTATCAAAAAGATTTTGCACTGCAAAACTTAAGCTAGATTGCTTATTAATTTTATAATTTATCCCTAAATCCACTATATAAAAAGGCTTATATTTTTGCCATGGCAAACTACCATTACCGCCACCTTTTGCTTTAGCTATAGTATCAAGTCTTGCTCGTGTTTTTATATAGGAACTAAATTTACCTCGCTCATAGTTTAATTTTAACATTGCTATATGTCTTGGTAAATTTTCTATTCTATCACCGCCAAACCAATTTTTTTGACCATCTTTGTAGCGATTATCCATAAAAGTATAACTTGAATTTAGGCTAAAACCATTGTAAGTTTTAGTATTAAATGCAAATTCTATACCTTTAGTCTGTGTTTTTCCAAGATTAATAGGACGAGTACAAACAGTATTATTATCGCAATTAATACCATTTAATGAGCCTGTTAAATCTTCACTACTGATTTGATTTGTAAAATCAGTAATAAATCCTGTAATAGAATAATGTGCAAAATCAAATACCCTAAAATCAACACCCAATTCATAATTTATACTTTCTTCTGGTTTTAAGTTAGGGTTTCCAAAATAAGCATTATTATTGGCATAATTATAATATCCATTTGTCAACTGCTTGGCAGCAGGAGTTTTATAGCCTTTTGAAACACCTCCTTTCAAGGCTATATTATCATTTAAGTGATAAACCAAATAAACCCTAGGCGTAAATTCAGAATCAAACAAATCGCTATAAATATAACGCAAACCTGTAGTAAAAATCAAATCATCTGTTATAAAATACTCATTTTCCCCATAAAGCGCAACCGTGGTTTGATCAAGATTTTTACCTCTTATTTGACTACCTGCGCTTGCTTGATCATTTTTTAACATCTCATAATCAATCCTTGCACCAAAGGTATTTACTAAATTACCGTACTGACCTAAATTCCAAGGTAAAACAACCTTACCTTCTCCTACCCAAATTTGGCTATGTAGCTCCTTATCCTTAGTGCTACCATATTGTAAATATGAGTTAGTTGAACCAAAATCATAGTTACCATCATGATTTAAAACAATATTATCCTTAAAAAGTTGTCTTTCACTTTTAATAGCCCTACTACTTGTAGAATTCACTGAAATTTCATTAATATATCGTTCTATATCAAAATATATATTATTTTTATCATCTACTGTCCAATTAAGCCTAGAACCAAAACCTAAACTAGTAAAAGCACCTGGACTATGGCTAGCAATTTGATAATTATCAGGTCTTTGTTGACTACTATTCCAAACCGGTGTAGGCCATTTTAAATCAGAAGCTGCCTTATCATAATACTTCAACCTTACAGAAATTGATAATGCATCTTCAATCAAAGGAGTTGCCACATAAGCGTTAAATCCCCCAGCATTGCCATAGTGATTAGAGTGCTGTTGCAAAAGAGTGTTAAATTCTATATTTGCCTCAGTCTTATCAGGATTTTTCTTAGTGATAATATTTATCACACCGCCTACAGCATCACTGCCATAAAGTGTAGAAGCTGGACCACGTATAACCTCAATACGCTCTATCATAGACAAAGGTGGTAGATATCCTGACTCACTGCCACTAAAACCATTATCATAAAACCCATTTGCAACACTTTGACGTTTTCCATCAATTAAAACTAGAGTATAAGAACTACCAAAACCTCGTATGCTAAAATCATAAGTGCCTGTTTTATTCATAGTCACATCTACACCTGGAATATCTCCTATAGCCTCCCCTATATCCTTAATTGGCTTTTTTTCAAGCTCTTCTTTTGTAATGATAGAAATACTAGCAGGCGCATCAACCAAATCTTGTTCAAAACCACTAGCACTAACCACAACATCATTAAGTTGATATTTTTCTTCTGCTTTTAACAAAGCTCCAGATAAAATTAAAAAACACAGTAAACTTTTTTTAAATTTTATATTTTTGATTTGAGTCAAATTAATTCCTTTAAAAAATAATTATTTTGATATTTAAAATCATTTTTGAAGTATAAAAAAAGAATACTTTTAATTAACTTAATTTTGATAATAATTATAGATAATAAAATTATTTAAAAAAAGTGAAGTAAAAGCTTAAGCCTCTTGGTAGGCTCCAAGCTTTAAAATTTTCTGCATACGATTTGCAGAAAGTTCTCGCGTATCAATATTTTCAAGTTCATTTAGAGATTTTTTTACATAATCAGCAATAGCTACTGCTGCAGCTTCTTTATTACGATGTGCACCATTTGTAGGCTCATCTATAACATCATCAATTAAACCTTGAGATTTTAAATCATCAGCCGTTACCTTCATAGCCTTGGTTGCAGCTTCACTTTTTGCAGGATCATTCCAAAGTATTGCAGCACAACCTTCAGGAGAAATTACTGAAAAAACAGAATTTTTCATCATTGCAAGTCTATCTGCAACCCCTATAGCTAGCGCCCCACCGCTACCGCCTTCTCCAATAACTATAGCAATGGTCGGTATTTTCAAATCACTTAATTCATATAAATTTCTAGCGATAGCTTCACTTTGCCCTCTTTCTTCAGCACCTACACCAGGATAAGCACCCGGAGTATCTATTAAAAATAAGATAGGAATTTGGAACTTCTCTGCAAGTCTTGCTACCCTTAAAGCTTTACGATAACCTTCAGGATGTGGCATACCAAAATTTCTAGCGATTTTATCTTTTGTTCCACGCCCTTTTTGCTCGCCAATTACAATTATTTTTTTCTCTCCTAAATAACCCATAAAACAAACAATAGCAGGATCATCTCTAAAAGCACGGTCACCATGTATTTCGTGAGCATCGTTTAAAATAAGTTCAATATAATCAAGAGCGTAAGGACGATCTGGATGGCGTGCTAATTGCAAACGTTGAAAATCGCTTAAATTTTTATAAGTTTTAGAAATTTCTTTTTCAAGATTTTTCTTTAAAATCGATACAGCTTCAGTATCTCCTTTAATCTGAGCGTTGATAATATCCTCATCAATTTGCTGAATATTTTTTTCAAAATCTAAATAAGAAGCCATATTAATCTACTTTTTTAAATACAACACAGCCATTTGTGCCACCAAAACCAAAAGAATTACTCATTGCCACTTTTAAATCTGATTTTCTTGATATATTTGGAACATAATCAAGATCACATTCCTCATCTTTTACAAGCTGATTGATTGTAGGTGGAACTACCCCATCTCTTAAAGCCATAACACTGATAACTGCTTCAATTGCACCTGCAGCGCCTAAGCAATGACCTGTTTGTCCTTTTGTGGAACTTACAAGTGGGATATTATTACCAAAAAGCTCTTTAATTGCTGCTGTTTCATTTTTATCATTTACAGGAGTTGAAGTTCCATGTGCATTGATATAATCTACCTTTGGATTCCCTGCCATATTTAAAGCTTTTTTCATAGCTCTTAAAGGTCCATCTAAAGTTGGTGAAGTAATATGATGTGCATCTGCACTTTCTCCAAATCCAATTAATTCAGCATAAATCGTAGCACTACGTTTTTTAGCCTCTTCATATTCCTCAAAAACTAAAGCTCCAGCACCTTCTCCCATAACAAAACCATCTCTTTCTTTGTCAAATGGTCTTGAAGCATGCTGTGGATCTTCATTTCTAGTTGATAAAGCTTTCATTGAAGCAAAACCACCTATACCCACAGGACAAATCGCAGCTTCTGCACCTATGACTAACATCTTTTTAGCATTTCCCAAAGCTATACTTTTATAAGCTTCTCCTATAGCATGAGTTCCTGCTGCACAAGCTGTAACACAAGAAATATTTGGCCCTTTAAGTCCATGCTCTATAGAAATCAAACCTCCTAACATATTTACAAGTGCTGAAGGTATGAAAAAAGGGGAAATTTTACGCGGACCTCGCTCGGAACAAATAATGGAATTTTTTTCTATGTTAGGCAAACCTCCAATACCAGCAGCCGAAACAATGCCAAATTCTTCTTTGTCTAATTCTTCACTAAATCCAGCATCCTGCATTGCTTCTCTTGCTGCTTTAATTCCAAGTTGTATGAAACGGTCAATTTTTTTTACTTCTTTGCCATCAACAACCTCTAATGGATCAAAATTTTTAACTTCAGCTGCAATTTGAACAGGAAAGTCTGTGGCATCAAAAAGAGTAATTTTATTTACTCCACTTTCTCCATTGCAAATTGCTTTAAATGAACTTTCTTTATCTAAACCAAGGGCATTGATCATACCAATACCTGTAACTACAACTCTTTTCAAGAATAAGCTCCTTGCAAGAAAAAAATTATTTTTTTAGATTGTCAATATAATTTACAACATCTTCAATTTTAATTAATTTTTCAGCATCACTATCTGGAATTTCTACTTCAAATTTTTCTTCTAAAGCCATAATAAGCTCTACAACATCTAAAGAATCAGCACCTAAATCTTCAATAATTTTTGATTCCATTTTAACTGCATCTGCATCAATACTTAATTGCTCTACTACTACTGCTTTTACATCATCAAATGTTGCCATTTGTTCTCCTTCAAAAAATTAAAATAAAGCGTATTTTACTATAAAAAGCTTAAAATATTTATAGTTTTTCATTATACTTGAAAATAAAATATTAAAACATAAAGGAAAAATAATGCTTTTCTCTAATTTAATCAAAGAAAATCAAAAAATTTGGAATGCTTATCTACATCATGATTTTGTTAAAAAATTGGAAGATAAAAGCCTAAAGCAAGAAAATTTTCTTTTTTATCTCAAGTAAGATTATATTTATTTGCTTAATTACGCAAAATGTTATGCAAGATTAGCACTTAACTCAAATACCGCAAAAGAACTTCGTTTTGCTATGAAATTTCAAAATTATATAGTTGAAGGAGAAATGGAGCTTCATCGTGCAATTTTATCTCTTGGTATTAATGCAGATGAACTCGATATAAAAGATGAAAGTTTAGTCAATATAGCCTATTCGCGTTATATGTTAAGCGTAGGTGAAAATGGAGATTTTTTAGATATGTTAGTTGCTCTTAGTGCTTGCGCTATAGGCTATGCAAAAATAGGTGCTGAAATTATAAATCGTTTAAAAAATGAAAATTTAAAAGATCATCCTTACAAGGAATGGATTTTGACCTATGGAAGTGAAAATTTTCAAAATGAAGCTAAAGAATTTGAAGATTTTGTTAATTCTTATACTTCAAGTGTTAGTGCACAAAAATTCCAAAAACTCAGCGAAATTTTTCATACTGTAACACGCTTGGAAGTGGCTTTTTGGGAGCATTCTTTAAGAATGGAATTAAATCTTTAAACATGGGCTTTTTGCCCATGTTTTTATGCAATTTTACTTGCATCAATAATATTATAATCTAAACCAACCATTTCTTTAGAAAGTCCTAATGCAAGTCCTACTAATTGTGATAAATGAATAATAGGCAATCTTGCTTTAGAATTAGTATAATCTTGAAATCTTTCTTGATAGATATCAAGCTGCATTTGACAAAGTGGGCAAGGTGTTACAACACAATCAGCTTGATTTTCACTTGCATTATTGACAATTTGACTAGACATTTTTTTCACAGATTTTTCTGCAGGATAAGAAGCATGAAAACCACAACAATCAAGGCGTTTTTCAAAAGGAACTATTTTAGCCCCTAAAACTTCTACTACACTTTCAAAACTTTTTGGATTGGTTGAACTTTCTTTTTTACCGAAAGCATCTTCAGGTCTTAAACTATGGCAACCATAAAATAAAGCTACTTTTAAATTTGAAAGCGGCTTTTTCACCTTGCTTTTTAAATTATCCAAATCCTCATAAAGCTCCCACAAAAGACTTGTAATAGGTGTTGAACCTTGATATTTCATTCCACCTTGTGCTAAAAAAGTATTTATGCGTTCTTTTGCACCCTTATCAAGAGTATTTTTTGCTTTAGTTAAAGTTAGCATACAAGTACTACAAGTTGTAAGCATTGGCATTTTCATCTCTTCTGCTAAAGCAATATTTCTTGCATTAGCTACCAAAGTCACAATAGGATCAACACACTGCGCTTGAGAAGCCCCACAACAACTCCATCCCTTAATTTCATTTAATTTCCAACCCAAAATAGGTGCAATAGCTTCAAGTGAAATTTTAGATTCTTTTGCAGCTTGAGATAAAACACAACCTGGAAAAAAAGCGTATTCTTTTTGCATATTTTACTCCTTAACAGCAGCTTCTTGTGCCGCCTTTATCATTTTAACCAAATCTTTATGCCCTTCTATTTCATCCTCACCAAAAACATGCATAGGATTCATTTTTCCTGCGCGCATAAGTTTAAAAGCTATATCTGTTTTGCCCATAGAACCTATAACACCCTCGGAACGCAAAGCAAGATAAATTTCATTCAAGCGTCCTGAACCTTCAACTAAATCTTTATAAAAAGCTTCAGCATGATCAGGCCCTAAGCCTTCATTTAAACCTTTTTTAATCGCCATCACTCTTAAATTTGCTATATCACTTACTGAACTTATACCCTTTGGACAACGATCAGCGCACTCTTGACAATGAACACAAAGCCAAAGTCCATTCATTACACTAGGTTTTACATGCAACATAGGATCCTTACCTCGAGAGTCTGCCGCTGCACGCCAAGCATGAGTAAAAACAAAAGGTTGCATATAATCGCTACTATCTGCTTCTAATTTATTACACTCTGAGGCACAGCTACCACATAAAATACAATCCCATTGCTTGCTAATACGATCAAATTCTTCTTGACTTTGTTTACAGCCCTTTTCCGCTGAAAATTCATTTTTTGCCACCATGGCAGGACGAATTTTTCTTAAATTTTCTATAGAAGGCTCCCAATCCACAATTAAATCAGAAATTACTCTAAAATTTCCAAGCGGAGAAATGCGTATACTTGAAGGGTTATCATATTCTTTTAACAAATCTTGCATTTTAGTATCACAAGCAAGATAAGAATGCCCATTCGCACGAACTGCACAAGCCCCACAAATTGCAGATTGACAAGAGGCGGTAAAATTTAAAGTAATATCTTTTGTTTTTTTGATAAAAAGCAAAAGAGAGAGCAGAGTTTTTCCCTGTATATCCTTATCATCAATATCATAACTTTGTTCATATTTTTCCTTGCCATTAAAACGATCTATGATGATTTTCATTGTACTCTCCTTCCATCAAGTGAAAACTCAGTTACCACGACATCTTTATAACTAAGCTTTAATTCATCATTTTCTAAATTTACAATGCTATGTTTTAAGAAATTTTTATCATCTCGCTTTGGATAATCTTCTCTAGTATGAGCCCCACGACTTTCAAGTCTATTTCTAGCTGCTAAACAAGCACAGCGAGAAAGTAAAATCAAATTACCAAGCTCTACATAATCTGTAAAAGCAGTATTCATCACTTCATTAGGATTTGGAATACGAATTTTTTCATATCTTGCTTGTATATCTTCTAAATTTTTTGCTAGAAGATCGAGTTTTTCTTGAGTTCTAAAAATCCCCATATTATCCCAATTTTGACTTCCTAGCTCTTCTCGCAATTCATACATTTCTTGACCATTTCCGCCATTATTTGTAATTTCTTTAAATCTAGCCAGCCATTTTTGAGCAAGTTCATGAGTTTTTGCCCCTTTTCCAAAACTTGCATCTTTAGCATAATTTGTCGCACCAATGCCTGCTAAATGCCCTGTTACAACTGCATCGGCTAAAGAATTTCCCCCTAGTCTATTAGCTCCATGTATAGAAATACAAGAAGCTTCCCCACCTACATAAATTCCAGCAATTTTAGTACTCATATCTTCAAATTTAGCCACTTCAATTCCACCCATAGAATAATGCGCCGTTGGACGGATAGGTACAGGAGTATCTACTAAATCAATATTTTCAAAAAGCATTGCAGTGTGACGAATTTTTGGTAAATCTTTTAAAATTTTTTCTTTTCCTAAGTGGCGTACATCGCACAAAACATAAGCTCCAAGCCCCTCGCCATAACCTCTACCTTCACGAATTTCTGTTTCTATAGCACGCGCAACCACATCTCGGGGTGCAAGCTCCATTTTTTCATGGTAATTTTTCATAAAACGCTCACCACGATTATTTAAAAGATATCCCCCTTCACCGCGCGCCGCTTCTGTAATAAGAGTTCCACCATTTGCAACTCCTGTTGGGTGAAATTGTATCATCTCAGGATCTTCAAAACCAAGTCCTGCTCTAAGAGCAGCTGCCACACCATCTCCTGTGGCAATAAAAGGAGTTGAAGTTCTATTATAAAATATCCTTGTGTATCCCCCTGTAGCAATCACCAAAGCTTTGCATAACACAGGATAAATTCCACCGCTTTGTATATCTCTTAAAACAACACCCTCGCATTTTCCATCCACAACACCTATATCCAAAAGCTCATGATCCATTAAAAATTTCACACCACTACTAATAGCATCATCCAAACAAGAATGCATTAAAATATGACCTGTTTTATCTGCAGAATAGTTACAGCGTTTCTTAGAAGCTCCTCCCATTAAACGCTGAGCTACCCCACCTTGCTCATTTCTTGAAAACAAGGTTCCTATAAAATCCATATTAAAAATAGCCTTTCCAGCTAATTCACAAAATTTTAAAGCCGCATCTTGATCTACCAAGTAAGCTCCGCCTTTGATAGTATCATAAGCATGTAATTTATAGGAATCTCCATTAGAAAAATCAGTAACTCCATTAATTCCACCCTCTGCCATACAAGTTGCGTTACGCGATGGCATCATCTTTGTAGCTACTACAACGCTTAATTTTGGATTTTCTTTTCTCACTGCGGCTGCAGCACGCAAACCTGCTCCACCTGATCCAATTACCAAAACATCACAAGAAGGTAAATTTGTATCTTTATCTATCTTAGATGAATCATCTAAGGCATAAACTCCACTTGAACTTGCAGCTAAAGCTCCTACACTAATACAGGCTGTTTTTATAAAATCTCTTCTAGAAAATTCACCCATATCATTCTCCTTATTTAAAAAAATTAATAATAATTTTTTAATGTAAGTCAATCTTACATAACCGCATGCCAAAAATCCAAAAACAAACTCTCCTTTCAATATAAAATGGATTAAAAATAAATTTATAATTTAATAAATATAAAAAAGTATAAGATAAGTAATCAAAGAAGATAGACGAATATAATAAAATAAATATTAAAAAATTTTTGCAATATATCATAATCTATTCCTTGCAAATTAAACGGAATGATTATACCTTAAAAAAATAACAAAAAGTTAATATTAATTAAGATAATATTTATCTTAATTAATATATAGTTAATAAAATTATCAAATCATTAAGCCTTAAAAAGCTTAAATTCTCCATTCATAAATTGCATTCTAGCGCTTAAATGTTCGAGATAAAAAACTTCAAATTTTGGATTTTGCGGAGTTTCATAAAGATTTACAAGATAAGGATATTTTTCAAACATCATTTTTTTAACTTCTAAATTTGATTCAAAAACCGCATTAGCCCTAAGTCTTAAAAAAGTCCCATCTTTTGCACAAGAACAAAATTCAATACCATTATAATTTTTTATATGCTTAAAAAGTCCTTTTGTGTTTGCTGTGCAAAAATAAATTTTATCTCCCACAAGCAATGGACTTTGTATAGGACGCACTCTAGGATTTCCACAAGTTCCTAAAGTGGCTAAAAATGCCGGTACATTATCATCTAAAAATTGTGCTATTTCTTTTAAATCCATCATTTTTCCTTACATATATAAACCACCATTGATCTTAAGCACATCGCCTGTCACATAAGAGGCATAATCACTGAGTAAAAACGCTACACAATTAGCCACTTCTTCAGGTTCTGCAAAGCGTTTTAAAGGAATATTATCTTGATAAGCTTGTTTGATTTCATCACTTAAAACTTCAGTCATATCGCTTTTTATGAAACCTGGAGTTACACAGTTAAAGCGTAAATTTCTACTTGCTCCTTCTTTAGCAAAAGATTTAGTCATAGCTATCATTCCACCTTTACTAGCAGAATAATTTACTTGTCCAGCATTGCCCATTTCTCCGACAATAGAAGCGATATTTACAACAGCACCAAAACGTTTTTTACTCATGGTTTTTAAAGCTTCTCTACAACCTAAAAAAGCTGAGCTTAAATTCGTATCCACAACGCCACTAAAGTCCTCTAATTTCATTCTTAAAGCAAGTTTATCATTTGTAATGCCTGCATTATTTACAAGATAACTTAGTTCTCCATCGCTCTCCACTATGGTTTTTACACCGTTTTCAAACTCATCTTCTTTACTTGCATCAAATTTAATCACAGCAGCAACACTACCACTTGCAATAATTTCATCTTTTAAAGCATCCGCAAGTTCAGGTTTTGAACGATAATTGATCCAAACTTTAAGCCCAAAACCTGCCAAAGTTTTTGCAATAGAAGCACCTATTCCCTTACTTGCTCCGGTAATTAAAACATTTTTTCCGCTAAATTTCATTATCTATCCTTAATAAGTTTAATTTTAAAAATTGCAATCTTAACAAATTTCTTACAAAAAAGGCAAACAAACTAAAACAAAGCCTCATTCATTTCTTTTGGAATTTCTAAGTCTAAAATTTTAAGCACGCTTGCAGCTATATTACTCAGCCCCATATTGGCTTTAATCTTTGAAACTCCCTTTGCTTGCACAAAAACAAAAACATCAAAAGTGGTGTGATTGGTAAGCAAATTTCCTTTTTCATCTTGCATAGCTTCGCAATTTCCATGATCACTTGTAATGATAAAAGCATAATCATGCTTTTTTGCACATTCTACAATCTCGCCCAAACAAGTATCCACCGCCTCAACAGCCTTTATAGCAGCATTAAAATCGCCTGTATGTCCCACCATATCTCCATTTGCAAAATTTACCACTATAAAATCCTCACCCTTTTCTATACCTTTTTTCACTGCATTACACACTTCAAAAGCACTCATTTGGGGTTTTTCATCATAGGTTTTTACCTTAGGACTTGGGATTAAAACCCTTGTTTCATTTTCCAAAAGCTCTTCTTTTCCGCCATTAAAAAAGAAAGTTACATGGGCATATTTTTCGGTTTCTGCGGTATGAAGCTGACTAAGCCCTGCTTTAGAAATCACTTGCGCTAAAGTATTTTCAATTTTTTCTTTTTCAAAAAGCACAGGGAGTTTAAATTTATCATCATAAACACTCATAGTAAGTAAATTTTCAAAGATTTTTTCGCGTTCAAACTCTTTAAAATCTTTAGAATTTAACACTTCAACGAGTTGTTTCATTCTATCATTTCTAAAGTTAATAAAGATAATGCCATCTTCTTCTCTCATGCCCTTGTAATTCTCATTTTGAGCTGCTTTGATAAATTCATCAGTAATATTTTCATCGTAAGATTTTTGCATGTATTCTAACAAATTTGACACGTTATAAGCCTTACCCAATAAACACTCATAATACTCTTTTACCCTATCCCAACGCTTATCTCTATCCATAGCATAAAAACGCCCACAAAGCGTAGCAAAATGCACACCTAAGTTTTCACAAAATTCTTTTAAATCTTTTATGAAATTTAAACCACTTTTTGGACTTACATCACGCCCATCAGTGATTGCGTGAGCAAAAACTTCATTGCCATTTTTCGCACAAATTTCAAGCATGGCTTTAAAATGCGTATCCATAGAATGCACCCCGCCATCACTATAAAGCCCTATAATATGCACTCTTTTACATTTTGCTAAAAGTTTTTGCAAATTCTCATTTTTTTCAAGCTCTTTGTTTTCAATGGCTTTATTAATACGCACTAAATTTTGATAAATAATACGCCCACTTCCTATACACATATGCCCTACTTCACTATTTCCCATTTGTCCTTCTGGTAAACCTACAGCCAAACCACTCGTTTTTAGTAAAGAATTTGGAACTTCCTTGAAAAGCTTTTCATAACTTGGTTTTTTAGCTGCTTCAAAAGCATTAAACTTACTATTTTTATTATACCCTATTCCATCTGTAATAATTAAAACACATTTTTGCTTCATTTTTCTCTCTTTTATAAGAATTTTTTTGGTTAGATTTTACTAAAATTAAACTTTTAAAAACCAAAAAGAAGGCTAGGTTTTGTATTATCTTTCAGATTTAAGTCATTATGCTTTTTTTACTTATATTAGTGTGCGTGCAGGATTTGCATTTTTTATCGCTTTATGTTTGTCTTTATTTTTAATGCCTAAATTTATTGCTTGGGCTAAAAATAAAAACGCTAGTCAACCTATTTACGAATACGCTCCAGAAACTCATAAAACCAAATGCCATACTCCAACTATGGGTGGACTTATTTTCATCAGTTCTGCAGTAATTGCAAGTTTATCTTGTATCAAATTTGATAATATTTTTGCTATAAGTGCTTTGCTTTGTTTGATACTTTTTTGTTTGATAGGACTCGTAGATGATTTAGGTAAAGTTCTAAAAAAAGATAATCACTCAGGACTTAGCCCAAAAATGAAGCTTTTAGCGCAAATCATCGCAGGACTTATTTGTATCTTGCCTTTATATTTTAGTTCAGAACTTAGCACAGAACTTTTTATACCTTTTTACAAACATCCTCTTTTTGATATGGAAATTTTTGCCATTGCTTTTTGGATTTTGGTTTTAATTTCTAGCTCTAATGCTGTAAATTTAACCGATGGACTTGATGGCTTAGCTACAGTTCCAAGTATTTTTTCTTTATCTACTTTAGGAATATTCTTATATTTGAGCGGAAATTTAAATTATAGTGAATATTTACTTTTGCCAAAAATTCAAGGTTTGGGCGAAGTGGTGATTATTTGTGCTGCATTAATCGGTGCTTTAATGGGATTTTTATGGTACAACTGTTATCCTGCGCAAGTTTTTATGGGAGATAGTGGAAGTTTAGCTTTAGGTGGCTTTATAGGATTTTTAGCCGTTATTAGCAAAAATGAAATTTTACTTTTACTCATAGGTTTTGTTTTTGTTCTTGAAACTGTTTCTGTAATTTTACAAGTTGGAAGTTTTAAAATTTTTAATAAAAGAGTATTTAAAATGGCGCCTATTCATCATCATTTTGAAAAAGTTGGCTGGGTAGAAAATAAAATTATAGTGCGTTTTTGGATGATAGCCTTACTTTCAAATTTACTTGCACTTGCATCAATAAAGCTAAGATAATGAAAATTTCACTTTTTGGATACGGAAAAACCACACGTGCTATTGCTGAAAATTTGGTAGATAAATTTGGGCCTTTTGATATTTATGATGATCATTTTACAGAAACAAAAAAAGATACACTAGGAAATTTACTTTTAAATCCTAATGATTTTGATGATAATTTAAGCGATATTGAAATTCCTAGTCCAGGTTTTCCACCAAAGCACAAACTCATTCAAAAAGCAAAAAATTTACAAAGCGAATATGACTTTTTTTATGATATCATGCCAAAATCCGTTTGGATAAGCGGAACCAATGGCAAAACCACTACCACTCAAATGGCAACGCATTTATTATCACACATTGGTGCTGTTATGGGTGGAAATGTTGGAACTCCTTTAGCAGAGCTTGATCCTTATGCAAAACTTTGGATACTTGAAACTTCATCTTTTACCCTACACTACACTCATAAAGCTAAACCTGAAATTTATGCACTTTTACCTATAAGTCCTGATCATCTTTCTTGGCATGGAAGTTTTGATAATTATGTTCAAGATAAGCTAAGCGTTTTAAAAAGAATGAATGAATGTGATGTAGTAATACTGCCTAAAATTTATGCAAATACTCCAACAAAAGCCCATAAAATAAGCTATGAAGATGAAAAAGATCTAGCTGTTAAATTTGGCATTGATACGGAAAAAATTTCCTTTAAAAGTCCTTTTTTACTCGATGCTATCATGGCTTTAGCTATAGAAAAAATTCTACTTGATACTTTAAGCTATGAGCTTTTAAATAGCTTTGTAATGGAAAAAAATAAACTCGAAGAGCTAAAAGACAGTCAAAATAGGCTTTGGGTAAATGACACTAAAGCTACAAATGAAAGTGCTGTAATGGCTGCACTTAGTCGCTATAAAGATAAAAAAATCCATCTTATCATAGGGGGAGATGATAAGGGTGTAGATCTTAGCAATTTATTTGATTTTATGAAAAATTTTAACATAGAACTCTATGCTATAGGTATTAGTACCGAAAAAATGCTTGATTATGCAAAAAAAGCGAATTTGAAAGCCTATAAATGTGAAGTTTTATCTAAAGCTGTAAATGAAATTTCAAATCACTTAAGAGTCAATGAAGTGGCTCTTTTAAGTCCCGCTTGCGCAAGTTTAGATCAGTTCAACTCTTACGTAGAGCGTGGAAAAGTCTTTAAAGAATGTGTGAATAAAATTTAATTTATTATACAATCCATACAAATATATTAAACTTTCCAAACCCCTAAAAACACCCTATTCTCTCTAAAAACCCTAACCAGCAACAAACTCTTTTTTAAACACTATTCTAAGTGTCATCTAAAACAACAATAAAAATAAACATAGGATTTATATATAAAGTAAG